>DAOSWJ010000123.1:0-8718 GCA_035380005.1 Prolixibacteraceae bacterium
CAAAACAAAAAACAGCACAAGCCTTATCATTTTTGCACTTAAGAATAAAATTATCGAATTATAATTTTGTGCAATCAGGGAAAACCCTTACTGCAAAGTGGGGTAAAATACTATTTAATCAGTATTTTGTCTTATTTTGTTAATGAACATGTGCTGTATATTTGTAAATAGAAAATTAAGGAGAATGCAAACAATAAACCGAAAAATAAAAGTAGCTATTTGCGACGATAACCTTCCTTTTCTTGAAGGCTTGGGAGCTTTTGTCGAATCGGACGAAAGGTTCGAAGTAGTTGCTAAATTTTCATCGGGCGAAGAGTTGCTAAAATACAATAAGTTGCACAGTGTTGAGCTGCTTTTGCTCGATGTTGAAATGCCCGGAATGAATGGGGTTCAAACGGCTAAGCTGTTGAATTTCGAGTATCCGCGCATAAAAATTATTGCCATCACAATGTATCAAGATAAAGTTTATTTGACACAACTTATCGAGTCGGGTTTTTTGGGATTTGTGAATAAAACCAATGTGAGCGATGAGTTGTTTGATACAATAGAAAAGATAATCAGCGGGGAATTGTGTTTTCCCGAATCGATTAATTGATTGTGTTGATTTGAGTGGTTTTTTTCATTTTTTTGGTGTTTAAGGAAAGAGGGGAGAGGGAGGTAGTTAGTGCCTCCCTTTTTAGTATTTATAAGTTCCGTTCATTTGGTGCTCTACGTTTTCGTAGTCTGTCCATTTCACAATAAAGTTACGTTCGTTTTGTCCTTCAATTTTAATTTTTTCAAGGTTGAAAGTTACAATTGCATTGTAGTAATAGCTCATGTTGTCGTTTGTACTGTTGTGCCTGAAAACAAGTCCTGCGTTGTCCGAATCGTTGTCGGTAAGCTCCAGATTGATAAAGTGGGTTTTGTATTCGCCCCAGTAGCTAAATTCAATATTTAACATGTTTTTGTTGGTCCACATTTCGGTAATGTTTACCGGGTCATTGCCCAGACTGTCGTCGTCTATTTTGTTTTCCTCAACAATGTGTTTGTACAGCACATTGTTAAGGTTATTTATTTTTACATAGAACACTTTCGACGAGTCGCCCATGTCGCCAAGTTTAGTGTAGTTTACAATAACACGTTGGTTGTTGAATGTTTCAAAATGCTTAACAGCATTGGCTACTGGTAGTAACGTATCGCCGTTGTCGGCATAAATAACAAAGTTGTACCCCATGGTATTAATGGTGTCAACCAATCCCATGTTAATCCAAATTTTGCCTAACGAGTAATTTTCGTCATCGTTTTTATTACACGAAAGCAATAATGCCATGAGTAGCAATAGTGGTAAAAAAAATACTTTCCGTTTCATCGTTTTCCCTTTTTTAATCAACAATTATATGATTTTTTACGAAAAGAAATGGTTGCGTAAAAACAAAAAAAAGCTGTACCGGCAAGTGCCAATACAGCTTTTTTACGATATATGATTCTGTTAGTAAAACTTCGAACGTTTGTCAACAATTTCGACATTGTTTTTGATGGCTTGTAAGGCTTGGAAATTTGCCCTGTAGCTCGATGATTCGTACAATGCAGTTTTTTCTTGCTCGATTGTTTCTTCGGTTTGACCGTTAATTTCGGTTATTTTGATAAAGTAAACACCGTTACGGCCTGCAATAGGGTTCGAAAGTACTCCAACTTCGAGGGCCGAAGCAGCACCATTAATCGAAGGTTCGTAACCAATGGCATTAACCGATCCATAGTTGAAATTAAATCCGTTTGCCGATTCGAGCTCTAGGCCAAGGTTTTGGGCTGTTTCTTCAATACTAGCAGCTTTTGCTTTTGCAAAATCGGCCAATAGCATAGCTTTCTTTTTTTCTTTAATTACTTCGTTTTCAATTCTTGCTTTTACGGCATCGAAAGCCTGGTTACCTTCTTTTTGGCTTGAAACAAGAGCAGCAACAACAAATTTGTTATCAATTTCGAAAACAGGTGAATTGTCAGTTCCGCTTACCAAATCGCCAACTTTGCTATCGATAAAGGCAGCCCTTACAAGGTTACGCGATGCACCCAAACCTGTAATTTGGCGATCGTTTTCTTTGATAACAGCAGCACGTTTGCTTAAGCCCATTTCGTCGGCCTTTGAGTTAAAACCTTCGAGGTTCGAAGCTTCGGCGGCAAATTTACTTGCATCGGAGTATAATTTCTGGTAAGTAGCAGTGCTCGGAACAATTTCCCTGTCGAGAATTGCCAATTGTACGTGTTTCGATTTTTTGCTTTGAGCAGTTACTTTAATTAAGTGGAAGCCAAATTGTGTTTGCACCATTACCACTTCGTTAAGTTCTGCCCTAAAAGCTGCTTTTTCGAAAGGAGCTACCATAACGCCACGTCCAAACCAGCCAAGGTCGCCACCGTTTGCAGCCGATCCATCTTGTGAATTATCTTTTGCAGCTTGTTCGAAGCTTATTGCTTTGTTTTCGATAGCATTTTTGAGGCTGTCGGCAACTGCGAAAGCCATTTGAGCTTCGTTGGCATCTTGAGCACGTATAAGGATGTGACTTGCTTTTACCGAGTCGGGCAACATCATTGTGTCGTTAAGTTTAGCCAATTTGTATACATTTCCTTCGCGGTAAGGACCATAAACTTCGCCTGTTTCAGCCGAAAATGCCCAAGCCGAAAGTTCTTCGCTAAGCATGTCGCTTTTAGTATAAACATCGTCGAAGCGGTTGTCGGAGTTCATATTTACAAACTGAACGTTGTCGGTAGCATTTTCGAACTCTTTTTTAATATTGTTGATCCATTTTTCTACGTCTTTTTCGTCTTGTTCCGAAGGTACAATATTGAAAACAACATAGTTAATGGTTTTTTGAGCTTCTTGTTTGTACTGGTCGATGTTCTTGTTGTAGTAATCTTTCAGTTCGCTTTCGGTGAAAGTAACAGCGCTATCGGGTATGCTGTTAAATTTTTTCTGAATAAATTGAAGGTTAGCTACTTTTTCCTTAACTGCAAGGCTTTGTTTCGCTTGTAATGAGTTTGCATACAGAGCCTTGCCAACAAGATCGGTGTACTTCGTGTTCAGTTTTGCCTTCATCACCTCACGTTCAATATTCAACCAGCTTTCCATTTGCGGAGCGTCGGGATTGTCTTGCAGGTACTTCAAAAATTGAATTACCTGGGCTTTGTCAACTTCACCTGTTTGTTGGTTGCCAAATACCTGAACAATAATTGGATGGAGTTTATTGCCCTGAACCATTTCAAACATTTCGTCGGAAGTTACTTCAATGCCTAAATTTTCGTAAACTTTACCCATAAGGGTTTCGTTAACCAACGATTCCCAAGTTTGATTCAAAATTTGCTGATAAGCATTTTCGTCAAGGGTATTGGTTTGATTGTTTTGTTTGTAAATATTGGCAATTTGATCGAATCGTTGCTGAAATTCGGGATACTCGATTGATTCTCCGTCTATTTCTGCAATTTCCATTTGTTTTCCCATGAAAACTGAACTACCCGATTGTAGTAAATCGCCTAAAATAAAAGCTGCCAAAGCTACAAATATCACTATGGCTATCAACAAACCTGCACGGTCTCTTAGTTTCTGTAAAGTTGCCATTTGTACTTATTTATTTTACTTATAAATGGTTTAAAATTTCGAGCTACGAAGATAATAATTTTAGGTTTGTATCCTAATGTAAAATATTTTTGAATTGTATTCTGTTAATATATTTTCATTAAAACCAGTTCTATCCTTATATCTGAGGCTTTTAGCACTCTAAATTCGAAGTTTTCAATGTTAATTAAGGTATTTATTTTTGGAATACTTTCGCATTTGTCGATTATTAAGCCGGCTAAAGTGTCGTATTCGTCGTTTTCGGGAAGGTTGAAATGGTATTTTTCGTTTAGCCAATTTATTTCGTGACGGGCTGAAAGTATCCATTCGTTTTCCTTAATTTGTTTTGTTACCAGTTCGTCAATATCATGTTCATCTTCTATGTCGCCAAATATTTCTTCTAAAATATCTTCGGTGGTAATTAATCCCGATGTGCCACCAAACTCATCAACCACAATAGCAATCGATTTTCGTTTTTGGGTAAAAATTCCCAGCAGCTTACTAACCGACATGGTTTCGGGCACAATAGATATTGCGTTGATCAAATTTTTTATATCGCTGGCATTGTCAAACATTTGTAAAGTATGGACGTAACCAATAATATTGTCGATCGATTCGCGATAAACCAATATTTTTGAGTAGCCTGTTTTAATGAACAATTGTCGTATCTGCTCCAGTGGGGTTTCCTCGTCAACGGCTTGAATCTCGGTTCGAGGAACCATGCAGTCGCGTACCTTTATGTTTGAGAAATCGAGCGCATTTTTAAAAAGGGTAATTTCTGTTTCTTCATCTTCGGTATTGTTTTGCATTTGCAGGTTATCGGGTTGGTTGATGTAGTGATTTAAATCAACTTTAGTGAAAATTTTATTTTCGTTGTCGCTGCTTATTTGGGTTTTGAATAACAACCTGATCATTTTTTTTGAAACGAACATTGAAAAATGCGATACTGGGTACAATAAAATATAAAAAAACAAGACCGGTAACGAGAATATTTTTAAAAACCCATTTGCATTGAACCGGAAAAGTGTTTTTGGCAAAAATTCGGCCGTGAATAGAATTACTATAGTTGATAAAAGGGTATTTATAAGAAGAATTAATATGTCGGATTCGATAAATGATTCTAATTGAGGCTCAAGCAAGCGTGCTACTGCCATACCATAAATTACCAAAGCTATGTTGTTGCCAACCAGCATTGTGGCTATGTATTGTCCAGGGTTCGAAGTGAATATGTTGAGAATTCCGGCTGTTAGGTTGCCTTGTTTTTTATCCATTTCGAGGCTCAATTTGTTGGCCGAAACAAATGCAATTTCCATTCCCGAGAAAAAAGCCGAGAATATAATTGTAATAATAATGATAACTGGAGCGCTCATGATTATTCTTCTTCTTCAACCTCAACTAAAATGGTTCCTTTAATTTCCTTGATTTTCCATTTTTGCATTTGTAGGTCCGATTCAAATCCAATGCCGGTTATAACATCCTCATTTTGAATGAATTTTACAAATTGATCGGAGTAGATTCGATTTTTTTCTTCGTCCCAGAACAGGATATCGGTTAAAAGGCTATCGTTGGTTTCAGTAACAGCAACAACGTTTTGCCTAGCTTCCCAAATCGATTTTTTTTCGTAGTACTTTCCGTAATCGGCTTTAATGTACGATGTTATTTCTTTTTTTTTGTTGAACTGTTTAATAACAAAGCCTTCGGGGAATTCTTTGTAAGGATCGTCAACATCGTCGAATATTTTCACGAGTGGGGCATTGAGCATGAAGTTAATTTTTGCCGAATCGGAATACAGCAGTTCCACATCGTTTGCTACTAAACTTGGTGAGCCCGGTGGGTGCGAAAACGATCTGATTTTTTCGATATTATTATCTTGACACGACAAAAAAAGCACTGCAACTAACCAGGTAGTTGCAATGCTTAAACTTTTGATATGTTTTATTTTTTTCTTATTTAACACGAACCTTGGTTGTTTCGTTAATCCAGCCACCAACAGTATGTGAATCGCCTTCGTTCAAACTTCTGAAGAATGCTTCGTCTTTACTTGGGTAGTAACTTTCGTAAAAGCGTACTTTGTTGTTTGCGTCGCTTTTGCAATTTTCAAAACTTGCAGCTTTTTTGAAGTAATCAACGGCTACCCAGAATACGGTGCTGCGTTCGAAATCGTCGGAACTGTATTCTTTGCTTGATTGGCCATAAATTTCGCCAATCAGCATATAAGCTTCGCAGTAATCCGACTTAATTTTTACAGCTTGTTTGGCAAGGTCGCGTGCACGTTGCAACATATTGTTCTGAAGGGCTAATGCTGCTGCTTCGTAATAATAGGTTGCTTTTAAATCGTTGTTGGTTTCTTCGTTGTATGCTTTTTCGTAATATTCAAAAGCTTTTTCGTTTTCTTCTTTTTTCAAAAACATGCGTGCCATATTGTAAGCCGATTCAGCCGATGGTTCAAGCTTATAAAGTTTTTCCGACATTGAAACAACTAAGTCGTTTTCGCAGTTGCTTTTACGGAACATGCGCAGCATTTTTTTGATTTGATCAACATCATTTGGATTTTCTTTGAACTTAGCACTGTACATTTTTTCCATCGATTCGCAGTCGAGAGCACCACTTCCTTCGATAATTTGCTCAATTAAAGGCAGCGCTTGTTCGGCTTTTTCTTTCATCTCCTCGTCTTTTGTTTGCTCGTCGAGCAGGCTCATTACTTTCTCGTAGTTTTCGAGAACGGTAGTTTGGTTGTACTCGTGTACCGAATACAAACGACGGGTAGATTGCATATAGAGAACCAACACTGCAGGTTCGGTTTTGCTTTTCGATTCGTTGATCGATTTTTCGGCAAATCCGTTACCTTTTTTGATGGCTTCGATTAATTCATCTTCGTTTAAATCGAGTGTCAAAACAACTTCGAGGTATTTGGCAGCTTTGCGTCCCATTAACTCACCAACACTGTCGAAATGTTTCATCCTTTTGTCGAAAATCATCATCATGGTATCGAGGTAGGCCTTTTTGGTTTCGGTAATCATGGCTTCGTTCATTTTACTCTCCATAATTTTCAAACCATCGATATAGATTTGTGTTGTCGATTTAGGATAAATTTTATAAACAATTCTCCAATGAGGTAGAGCTGAATTGATATCGTTTTGTTTCAGGAATTCACGATACAACGAATAGTTGCTGAGGAATTCCGAGTCGCGATCTTTTTGTAGTTCTTCGAGTGTTTTTAAAATTGCACCAGGTTCGTCCATTCCATCGGGAATTTCAGCACCATCCCAGCTAAAATTGAATTGGTCGGAAGTTATATCTTCCATGTTTACTTTTTTTGATTCTTCGAGGAAAGTAAACTTAATAAATTTGGTTTTTTCAGATACTTCAATTTTGTAAACGCCGTCGAAACCGGTAAAGAAACTATCGCTCGAACGGTGTGCTTCAACGAGTATTCCTGCTGCCGGAGTACCATTGTTGTAAACAACCCCTGTAATGGTTCTTTGTGCAAAGCTTACCATCGATATGGTGGCTAATAGTACAACAATAACTGATGTTTTGATCGCTTTCATAATTCTCTTATTTCTTATTTATTCTTGCATGTATAAAAACAAAATACATGCCAACATTTTATAGTTATTTTTTATAGTTATGTATTTTATTGAATTCTAATATGATATTTAATCCTAATAGGATTATTTCAAGGGCTACAAATTTGTAATTTTTTAATAATTTTTCAAAATACTTTGTGTCTCCTCCTGTTAAAATTATCATTAATTTGTTGGTGCCCAGTTTAAAATGTTCAATTATTTGCTTTGCTTCTCCTTCAATTCCGTATTGTATTCCACCAATAATTGACAATTCGGTGTTAATTCCTTCGATATGTTGAGGGGCGATAGCTTGCAGTAGTGGTAATTTTTGGGTGAAGTGGTGCAATGCTTTAAACCGCATATTTATGCCCGGAGTTATAAAGCCACCTTTATATTGATTGCTGTTATTTACAAAATCGTAGGTGATTGCTGTTCCGGCATCAATTATTAAAAGGTTAGTGTTGGGATATACATAATTTGCCCCAACAGCAGCTGCAAGTCGGTCTTTGCCCAATGTTTGTGGTGTTTGGTAATGGTTTTCGATGGGAATAGGCGTATTGTGATCGAGTACAATGCAGTATGGAATGTGCTGCGATACAATTTGTTGTATTTCGTTTGTATTGTTTCGAACCGATGAAATTATTGCATTTTCAATATCTGAAAATTCCTCAAGTATCTGTTCAATGTTTTCGTTGGTAAGCGTATCGGTTAGGCTGCTTTTAAGCATCCGGTTTTTTTCGAATACTGCAACTTTTGTGCGTGTATTGCCAATGTCGATTACCAAGTTTGACATTGGCTTATGCTTTTATTTTTTGACTGATGTCGAGTGCTGTTACCGAGTGGGTTAAGGCACCAATTGAAATGAAATCGACACCGGTAGCTGCAACTTCGCAAACCCTGTTAAGACTCATGTTGCCCGATGCTTCTACTTTGGCTTTCCCGTTTATGATTTTTACGGCTTGTGCCATGGTTTCGTTATCCATGTTGTCGAGCATAATGATGTCGGCACCAGCTTTAAGTGCTTCGTTCACTTCGTCGATAGTAGTTGTTTCAACCTCAATTTTAATTTCGGCAGGAATATTTGGACGAATTGCTTCAACAGCTTTGCTAATGCTGCCTGCCACACTAATGTGGTTATCTTTAATCATAACCATGTCGTAAAGTCCAATGCGGTGATTGGTGCCGCCTCCGGCTTTTACTGCATATTTATCGAGTAAGCGTAATCCCGGTACAGTTTTGCGTGTGTCGAGTATTTTTGTGTTGTAGCCTTTAACTGCTTCAACATATTTTGAAGTTTCGGTAGCTATGCCCGACATGCGTTGCAAAAAGTTTAGGGCAAGCCTCTCGCCTGTTAGTATTGCACGGTAGGTGCCGGTAAAAGTGCATATTAAATCGCCATTTTTTATTTTTTGTCCATCGCTAACTTCATACTTGAAGCTCATTTCCGGATCGAGTTTTTTGAAAACTGCTTCGGCTACTTGCAGGCCAGCTATAATACCATCGGCTTTTGCAACCATGTAGGCTGTACATTTGCTTTCGGCCGGAATTAATAAATTGCTTGTAATATCG
>DAOSWJ010000124.1:0-8681 GCA_035380005.1 Prolixibacteraceae bacterium
GAAATTAAACGTGAGCGACCCGGCATGCTATTAAGTGAACCTAAAATTATGCCAATTCTTTATTAAACCGTCAAAATACTTTTGAATAATATTTAGAAATTATATCCAAAATGAATGCCGACAGAGTAAATAAACTCGTCCTGAGCAATAATAAAATCAATTTTGGGGCTCAAATCAATTCTATCGGTAATTGGAACGAGATATTTACTACTGAAGCCGATTAAGTACAATGCCGAAGTTTTGTTGCCTGTTGTACGGAGCATACATCCAGGCCTTAAACTAAAGTACAAGTTATCGTAAATATTTAACGAGGTATCAAAAGTAAAAGAATTTCTAAGCGGACCAATAAAAGTTGCAGAATAGCCAACTCCAACCGATAAAAAACGAGTAACATAGCGTTGGTAATTCAATTGAAGCATTGGCGAAAAGCTATGGATATATCGTAAATAAGCTACATCAACTGAAGCCCCAATAACAAAAACCGGATCTTTGTAGCTTGTAAAATTATTGGTACGTTTAATTCCATGTTGAGCAAAAACCATATCACTACCGAATATATTGTTTGCCGAAATAATTAGAAAAACAACAAGAAGTAATCGGAATGGCCTCATTAGCTTATTTTTATTGAGTTATAATTAGATACAAAATTATGACATATTAAGGAATAATGAGAAATAAATAAGATAAAAAGGTTGTCAAGAAAAAAATCACTTCCTTATATCCCTAATTAACAACTGAATAGAAGTTCGGCCTCTAAATTCATTCTCAACAATTGAGTAACATATATCGAAAGGAACACCCGATTCAACTATTGCGAACTTATCGGCTTGCGAGAAGGCAATAGCAGAAAAACGCTTGTGACTACTGTTTGTTTCGTACAAATCGAGCTTCAGATGCTCGCCATTTTTACCAACCACACGGCTTGTTCCGGCATCAAAAACATTCTCTGACAAAAATACTGGGGTCATGTTGTGAGGTCCAAAGGGTTCAAATTGTTTTAAAATACGCACCAACTTAGGATTAATGTCCGAAAGTTGTAATTTGGCATCAATATCGACAGTTTGTATGGTCTGACTTTTTGTAATGTTATTACAAACAAATTCCTCAAATCGAGCAGCAAATTTCTTTACATTTTCAATTTTCATTGTTAAACCGGCAGCATACATGTGTCCGCCATACGATTCGAGCAAATCGCTGCAATAATCAATGGCTTCGTACAAATCGAAATTTTTTACCGAACGTGCCGATCCGGTTGCCAAACCATTCGATTCGGTTAAGATAACGGTAGGCCTGTAAAAAACATCGGTTATACGTGAGGCAACAATGCCAACAACGCCCTTATGCCAATCGCGATTATAAAGAACGGTTGAACACCTACTCAACTGTTCTTCATCGTTATTGATCAAATCGAGGGCTTCTTGGGTGATGTCCCTGTCGAGCGTTTTACGTATTTCGTTAAACGAATTAATTTCGTCGCCCATAATCAAAGAAGCATCCTGGTTTTCGGAAATCAAAAGCTCTACCGATTTTTTTCCGTGTTCGATACGCCCGGCAGCATTTAACCTTGGGCCAATCTTAAAAACAATATCGTTTATTGTAATTTCGGTATCCGTAATACCTGCATTTTTGATCAGCGTTTTAAGACCCATGCTTGGATCTGAATTCAACTTTTTAAGCCCGTAGTATGCCAAAACACGATTCTCGCCAATAACGGGCACAATATCGGAAGCAATACTAACTACAACCAAATCGAGCAAATCGTATAGCGACGGAATAGGCAGTTCATATTTAATGCAATAAGCCAACAAAAATTTAAAACCTACACCACAGCCCGAAAGTTCTTTAAACGGGTAATTACAATCGGGGCGCTTAGGATCCAAAACAGCCACTGCATCGGGGATACGGTCGCCAGGGTTGTGATGATCGCAAATGATATAGTCGAGATGGCGTGTACGTGCATAAGCAATTTTTTCGACAGCCTTAATTCCACAATCGATTACAATAACCAAAGTAAAATTATTGTTTGCGGCATATTCTATCGATTTGGGTGAAATGCCGTAACCTTCGGAATATCTATCGGGGATGTAATATTCCAATAGTTCGATTTTATCTTTCAGAAAAAGATACAACATCGATACCGAAGTGGTTCCGTCCACATCGTAATCGCCATAAATGAGTACTTTTTCTTGTCGTTCAATAGCTTGGTGCAGGCGCTCCACCGCTTTATCCATATCCTTCATTAAAAACGGATCGTGTAAATCGGTTAGCTTTGGCCTAAAAAAAGCTTTAGCTTGGTCGTATGTTCTTATATCTCGCTGTACCAGCAAGTTAGCTATCGACATATCAATACTTAGCTGAGCCGACAAGTGCTTTATATCATTGACGTCACCCTGAGGTTTTATTTTCCAAACTTTATCGTTGTCCATTTACAATGCATTGCACTTTAAAACCTTCAAAGATAGCAAAACAAGCTTCATCTGAAAACAAATTTTGAGCACCATTCACATGTAAATTGAAAATAATTTTTAACGCATTGGAAATGTGATGTAAAAAACCATTAGCATTTTTTAAATAAAAATTGGAATCTGTAAAAAAATACATATATTTTTGAACAAATAAAAAACAAGGGTTAATTAACGCTACAACAATCAACAAACCATGCACCGTAAATTCAGAAAAAAAACACTGTTTATTGGGTTCGTTTTATTTGCTGCATTTGTTTCACAATCGTGTACAACAAAAAAATGTGTGCTTTGCGAGCTCGACAACAAAACAGTTTACAACATCGACTTAAACGAGTCGGGTGAAAAAAACTTCGGAACCAAGCAAATAAAATCCTACTTTCCGCCGGTACCAATCGAAGCTGCCAACAAAAAAAACAGCCTATACGTTGTTAACTGCAACAACACCGAAGCTTATCGCCTAAATAAAGGAAAAGAGATGGAGTTGTTCATTAAAAACAATTTGTTGCTTATCGACTCACTCGATATTGCACTCATTTCAACCAGTTCAGATGCCGATTTGTTACCTGAAATTCACACATTAAATTCTTTATCAAAAAACAATGAACTCAATATGTGCAACAGGATGCGTAAGCCATTTAAAGTTGAATTAAGGGGAATGGTTGGTTTCAGATCGTTTGAACCAACTACCTACCAACCTCTTATGGGCGATACGCCAATTGAAAAGCCAACTTTTGGCATTGGCCCCGAAGGAACTAAAATTACCGCCGGTGCCGAAATAGCTTTAATGCCTACCCTTTTCAATTTCAACAACAGGAACAGCCTAAATTTAGGTTTATTAACTGGTTATTGGCCTGTTGATGGAGGACATTTTATTCCGCTGGCGATACATCCACGACTCACTTTCAACAACATCACCAACCCGCTTTGGGGCAACTGCAATGCTTACTATCTTTTTGCCGATTTAGGGACGGCATACGATATTACCGGCAATTTCGATAAATTTTGGTCGAATAAGTTCAATGCAATTTTCTGGGACCTTGGTGCCGGTTTCGATTTCTGGAAAACAAAAAACATGGATATCTCAGTTGATTTTGGCTACCGACAAACCACCCTACCTCTCGAAGCTTTCGATGAAAACAGTGAATGGATCAATTGTATCAACACCCACAACATTGCCTATTCGCAATATGCTCGCCGACGTTCGGGGCAATTCTTTATTCGTTTTGGTGTAACCTTCTAATTAAAAAACAATGAAAAATATAATAAAATATACTTTCGCACTGTTGCTGCTAATGCTTTTTAGCACCTGCACCGAAACCATACTGCGCGACGATTGCGCCTCGTTAAGTGAAATTGAGCTCACACTTAAAGCCGAATATGCTACCGACTGCGAACCCGACCAGGATTTTCCGGCTAGTGGCGCAGGTTTTAAAATGATTGTAGGTGCCGACACCCTTTTTGCCGGCAACCTCAACAACCTGGGAGTTTTTGAAACAGGCCCCATCGCCAACAGTAGCTGTGGCCTCAACAACGTGCGTATTGAAGCTACGTACCGCGGCAAATCAATTGTTCAACAGTTTGGGGTACTTTGCTGCGATACCCTTTTAGCATACCGTTTCGAAAATGTTTGGTGCGATGTTATTGAACCCATTAGCTGCGAAGCACTTGACACCAACATTATTAAAACTATTACCAGTTCAGGCGAATGTATTCTGCAAAATGCACCATTCGATCAGCTTCAAAACAACTACATATTGATAGTTGCTCCCGGACCATTAGAGGTCAACACTAAAGAACTTGAGAATCTAACCGGAGATATTTATCTTGAAAGTATCAATCCAAGGCCAAACAATAACATTATAAAGTTAACTGAAGGTCAAATGCTTGAAATTTATTTCAACGTTGTGCGCGACGAAATTGCAGAAATACCGGCAATCAATATCGAACTGCCTGTTTCGTGTACCGATGAACAGGGAAACACAATCAATTCGGGCACAATAAATATTACACTCGATGCTACAGTTTGCGACCCCAACGTTTGCTACTGCCCCTTTGGCGAAACCGACAGGGCAAGCACTTACTATGCAAGCGAGCCAGTAACGGCAGGAAGCAACCAAAATTTCAACTTTACAATTGCAAAACTTAACGATGGCAACTTTGGAGAAGGCTGCATATTGAAGATAGACCGTATTGTACGCGCCGATGGAAGCGATGCATACAACAACGAAAACGGTGCATGGACCATTTTATCGGCCAGTTCGGATGAAATGATTATTGGAGATGAACTTTCGATTGATGCTAATTTTGCTCCGCCAACAGCCGAAAACTTCACCGAAGAATTTTGGGTATACACTTCGGTATATTCATCGAACAACCCCAATGAAGCAGTAAATACCGAGGAGTGTAGGTTCCGGTTTAAGCTGAACGGCGACGGTTGCGAACAACTTTGCCCACAATTGCAGGTTTTTGGAAACAATGTACAAATATTGAATCAGTCGGGAACAGTTATCGACAACCTCAACTTGAGCGAAACAATCGATTTTGACCCGCAAAACACAGTTTTGCAGCAAGTTACTGGCATCATGTCAACAAAATGTCTAGATAATCTTCAAAACAACGGCAACGCTTTTTTTGCAATTAACTTGCCCCAAGGAAGTTATTGTGGAAACATAGAATTACACATTGAGAAACTAGCCATTGGTGAAAGCGACGATCGTAATAATTTTTCATTAAATGAAGAATATTTGACAATTTCTGATAAGGGAGGAAAAGTTGACTTAAGAATTTTGTTTGAAACGCCCGATTTGAACGACCATTATTCCGAAGAACACAATGAGCTTTACCAATGTCAATTTAATTTAATAGCAACTTCGGCAAATACCGGTCAGGAAGTATGCAGGCAAAGCATCAAAATTGAAGCCAAAGTAGAAGAATTCTCGGTCGGTTCACGCGATGTGATCCCTATGGAAGCTTTTAGTCAGGTTTCGGTGCAAGCATCTGAACCATCGTACCATGTTTATTTGGTCGACAGGTTTAACGAAACATTGGGCAACTATGGCATACGCGAATCGTTAACACGTACGTTCATCGACTTCTCGGGAACCATCAGGAAACCAAAGAGTAATCATACACTTTATTTCGATGTTGCATCGCCCAACACCCCAGCTTTGAACCACGATCAGAAACCCCGCTTGTTTTTGGTCAACAGCGACGAAAACGAATATTCTGAGATTAGTGCCACAGCCGTTGCCAACTTTACTACGCCCGACGCATTTTTTGAAGCATACGAAAGCGGGCAACTTGCCCAAAACATTTTTAGCAGCGGAACACCCTACACTGGAAATTGGACCAACAGAACGACCAAGCAGCAAGTTGATCAAAACGGAGGAATCAACATTCAGCCCGGCGAAGTTTACTTATTGTGGGATCCCTACGGATCGTCCAATTTTTTCAATGAAGGAGGACAACAGCGCGAAATATTCTGCTCAATGGCACTCATTTACATTTCGTCGGTTAAATCGGGCGACGACAATACTACGCCCGAAACAGGCGGAAACGGTAAAGCATCGGTTTCGTTTTATGTGCAATATCCCATTAAACACTAGATTTTAATATTCGAATTATGAAGACTACACTCAAAAATATATTGATTTTGTTGGCTTTGGCATTAAGCTTTAGTTGCAAACAGAGCAAAGAAACCCTTGTTAAAAAAGAGCAAAGCCATGTTGCAGGCCGGGGCAATGTAGCCCTTTTGCTCAGCCCCGAAATTAACAGCCCGGGGAAAAATACAATTGAATCGGATGTTTATGCCGATCAAAGCTATTTTTTATTGCAAACAGAAACGGAGCGTTTCAAGGATAATGCTCCCTTTATTGAAATTACCGACAGCGGCCAAACCGAACGGCTTTGGTTTACATCGAGTAGGGCCGACATACAATTTTACGGGAAAAAAACAACCAATAAATACCAGCAGATATATTATTGCGAGAGAACTGTTGATCAAGGCAAAGCCCCCAACGAGGGATGGAGTGAGCCGATACTTTTTTCAATTGAAACCGATAACCCTTACCTCGAAGACTTTTACCGTTTGTTCAATCAGGCAACCAAAGGGGCACCTACAATTGCCAACAACATCCTCATATTTTCGTGCGATATGATCAAAGACGGCATGAGCAGCGAGTTTAAAAACCTTTGGCAAATTGAACGCAAGAATGGAATTTTCGGAACTCCTATGCCCATACCCGGTCTTTCGACTGATAATACCTGGGAGTCGCAACCTTGCCTGTCGGCCAACGGCAAACACTTGTTTTTTGTTTCGAACCGCCAAACCGAAAGCAATGGATCAATTATACCATCGAACGATTTAAACATTTTCTATTCGTTCAACCAAAACGGAACATGGACCAGCCCCATAGCAGTTGATGAGCTAAACAGTTCTTATTCCGACATTACCCCTCATATTTCGGCACATTTTGGAAGCATATTTTTCTCGTCGGACCGTGATGGTGAATTCAAAATATACGAGGCTGCCCTTACCCTCGACAATGAAAAGGGAGGCTATCAGATTGACTCCAAAAGCATTAAGCCTTTCAGTCACAAAACAATTGCTACTACAATCGATAATCCTTTAGAGGTAGAACTTAACGACGGGAACAATCCACAATACCCGTTTATCTACTATAACCCAATAAATACAAAATCGGCAAGGTCGATATTTTGGGCAGCTAATCACCCCGAAGGATATGGCAGTTTCGACATAATGGCTTGCGAAATACCTTTCGAAGTACAAATGTATGCCGAATTAGTTGATATGAATCCCTACCCTCAAATCGACGAGATTATTGAACCCCTGATTGAATTAAGCGGTTTCAGCAGTCAAACAGTTCAAAGTGCCAAAGCCCAATTAAAACTGTATTCAGGCTTAAACTATCAACTAAAAGGCGGATCAACAGCAAACGCCCATACCGGCACTTATTTCTGCAACCTGCATCCTTCGTACATATTTATTGGCTATGCAAAACCAATGGAGCAAAAAGCCAAAAATTTCAACGACAATAACGAAGTAATCTCAGGAGCCATCATCAATTCGATGCTTACAACGGAATTTGGAAACCTACCTTTGAAAGGAATAGTATGCGACACCATTATTTACGATACCATTCAAATTACAAAAGCATGGGAACGCAAACCACTATGCCCCGGCAAACTAAATATTGAACCCACGCACCGATCTATATCATATTTCCAAACCGGCTATTGGGAAGTAAATACAAGCGAGAACTTGCGTCGCGATCTTGCAGCTTTGCACGATGGTTTCGAAATAGAAAACATTTACAACCCCCAAGGACCAATAACCCGTACCCGAAGCGACTATTATGTTAGAGGCTACGAGCAGCCCATGTTTGAGGTAAATACCAACGATGCATCGAGCTATTCAATTGCCAATGCACCTTGGATAGAACTACACCCAAACAACTACTATTGGGGCGACAGACCCGGGTTCGAATCGCGTTTAGAACGCCGAATGCAAGGTCGAAAAGATCGAATTGCGCAATATGTGGATTATGCCGAAAAAGTTGACGAAAACCTAAAAAACCTTACTGACACAATCAAACTTAAATACATCAATTTGCTCGATTTACACAAGGATTTGAAACCCAAACTCCTGATTGAGATTTTTGCCGTTTCGGATCAGCGAGAAGCATCGCGCAGTTGGTACATTGGTGATACAGTAAGCTACCGTGGCAGTGAATACAATGAGTACACAAAAAAATTCAATACCGAAATGGTAAAAATTGTTCCGCCAAAAGTGAACGAAAACACCAAAACTGTTACCGAAGTCAAAACCTGTACCCTTGAGTTGAATGCCGATGGCGACAATGGCACATTGTTGGGAATCCCCGGCGATAATACCGACCTCAACACCAACCTTTCGCGTTTGCGTGCATGGTTTGGTTACAAGGAAGTGCTCAAGCGCCTGCAAACATCCGAAACGTTTAACAAATACCTGGCTGCAGGCAAGGTTGCACTGCCCGACAACAACATTAGTTACGACGATGCCGACATTATTATCATTACCCGCGGAAAACGAATCGATGGCGATGTAGAAAACCCAAAGTACCCTTATCCGACAGCCAATAATCCGAGCGGAAACGGTTATTTCGACTACGACCAAATCAGGCGCATCGAAATACAATCGAGGTTATTGCTTGGAAA
>DAOSWJ010000125.1:0-8680 GCA_035380005.1 Prolixibacteraceae bacterium
AGTAAAAAAAAAACGATATGATGCAAATATTTTTGAAAAAAAATACTTTTTGTTTTACAAGCACATTTTCATCAACAAACAAAGTACATTATTTCATCAACAATACACATAAATAAATTACCCTTCAACAATTTGTTCGAGTTTGATTCCACGGGAGCCTTTCACCAGAATAAACTTATTGTTCCAGTTTGTTGGTTCAAGGGTTTGCATTAAAGCCTCTATGTTTTTGAATTTTTGATATTGCTGGGGTGACTGAGTTTTTTCAAAACAAGCACCTACCAAATAAATCTCCGAAACTCCTTGTTGAGTAAGCATATCAACAATTTTTTGGTGTTCGGTTTCCGACTCGTGCCCAAGTTCAAGCATATCGCCAAGCACCATTGCCTTGTTTTCGCCTTTCATTTCAATAAAGTTACTGATTGAAGCCGCCATGCTCGATGGATTGGCATTGTAACAATCGAGCAAAAAAGTAGCATCGCCTTTTTGAAGTATTTGCGATCGCTTGTTTTGTGGTACATATTGCTCAATGGCTTTTTGAATTTGGAGTGGATCAACACCAAAATGAAGACCAATGCGTGCTGCAGCCAGCACATTTTCAAGATTGTAAGCGCCGGTTAAATTGGTTTTTAGGTACAGCCAACCTTTTGCAAAAAGTGCTCTTGTCAATAAAAAACGGTCGTTATTTACCACCTCGCCTGCCAAATCGGCTTTTTCACTTCCTGAAGCATAGCTGAGCACATCGACACCCTGTGGTAAAAGCTCACGCAGGTGCTTGTTCGAGAGGTTAACAAAAATGCCCTTACCCCCGTTTTGTGCCAGGTATCGGTACATTTCGGTTTTGGTTTTTATCACCCCTTCGAACGAGCCAAAGCCTTCGATATGCGCCTTTCCAACATTGGTAATCAATCCAAAATCGGGTTGTGCAATTCGGCACAAAAATTCGATTTCGCCTATATGGTTGGCTCCCATTTCAACAACTGCAATTTGGTGTTCGGGTTTTATATCCAATAGCGTTAAGGGCACGCCAATATGGTTGTTTAAGTTCCCTTGGGTTGATAAAACATTGAATTTTTGCTTTAGCACAGCTGTTATAAGCTCTTTTGATGTAGTTTTTCCATTTGAACCGGTAATGGCCAAAACCGGTATGCTTAACTGTTTACGGTGGTAATTGGCAAGCTGCTGTAGTGCTTCGAGCGTATTTTCAACATAGAAGCAACCTTTGTGCTGCGAAAGATCGGCCCTATCGACCACGGCACAATTGGCACCTTTAGCCAATGCTTGCAGGGCAAAATCGTTTGCATCGAAACGTTCGCCTTTCAAAGCAAAAAACAAACCCCCTTGCGAGGACAAACGGCTATCGGTGAATACTTTTCCCCATTTAAGGTAAAGCTTGTACAATGCTTGTATTTTTTCCATAGCAGGTAAATTAAAAAATCCTGCCGGTGAAGCAGGATTTTGTATTTTGTTCTATTTAGAAGCAGTTTTCTGCGGAGGCCCTAAACGGGTCATTGCACAACGGAAACCGAGATCCGATTTAGCTTCACGCTCATCGAGGTAACGGCGCGAACCGGGGTTCAACCAGTAAGCACGGTCTTTCCACGAACCACCTTTATAAACCCTGAGCCTGTCGGTAATTACCGAGCTGATCACACCTGCATTTTCATCTTGTTGAATATACATTAACGATGTAGTGCTGTTGTATTTGGCCCTGTCTTCGGGTTTAACGCTGTTCCAGTCGCTGCCATCAATTTGGGCCGATTGATAGTCGCCATCGCCATAGTTGCGATAATCAATAATTGTATCTTGAATTGGTTGACCAAATTCGTTAAACAGGATATTGCCTTCGTTGTCCCTGCGGTATTCTGTAATAACATTACCACGGAAAGGTTGGAATTCCTCAATATCGATAGGCGAAAGCGGACGGTAAACATCGGCTACCCACTCGTTAACGTTACCGGCCATATTGTAAAGGCCATAATCGTTAGGAGCATAAGCGAATACATCGGCCGAAATATCAGCTGCATCGTTCAATGCTCCGGCCATACCCATCAAGTCACCTCTTCCGCGGGTATAGTTAGCTTTCATTTGTCCTTTCGAATCTTTTTGTTCGTTACGGATGTATGGTCCCGACCAAGGATACATTCTGCGTTCGGTAAGCAATTCCCCATCGGCTTCACCAATTAAGCCCAGTGCAGCGTATTCCCACTCAGCTTCGGTTGGAAGCCTGTAGTTTGGCAACAACAAACCGTTTTCCCAACGAATTTTTTCTTGCTTTTCTCCTGGTAAACCATCGTAATATCCGCTCAAATAACCTTCGGTGGTAAATACCGAACCGTTTTGTTGGGCCGAATCGAGCGAAAGGTATCCGTTTTCGATAAGCAAGTATTCATTAACCCTGTCGGTACGCCATTTGCAATATTCATTAGCCTGTATCCAGCTTACACCTACTACTGGATAATTACTGTACGACGGATGCCTCAGATAGTTATTAACGTAAGGTTCGTTATAAGCTAAAGCACTTCGCCACACTAACGTATCGGGTGTAGCACGTTCTAATTTATCGCTATTGGGATAAACACTTTTTAACCAGGCCATGTACTGGCGATAATCGTAATTGGTAACTTCGGTTTCGTCCATATAAAACGAGGCCACAGTTACCCTTCGGGGTTGGTTGTTCCATTCTTTAAGAACGTCTTCATCGATACGTCCCATCGAAAAAGTACCACCTTGTACAAACGACAAGCCGGGGCCTGTTTGTTGTTCGATAAACGATGGATCGGAAAAACCAAAAACTTCCATATCACTGCTTTGCCAGCCGGTTGTTCGCGATGCGCTCCCTTTTGAGCGTGTCGAACCACTTTGCTTAGAGTCTTTACAGCTAACCAAACCGACTATCAGCAGTATTAGCAAAAATGACAGTTGTCTCATTTTCCAAAAATTATTATGCGTTTTGCAACAAATATAAATAAAATGATTTAATACCTATAAAAATGAACATTTTTCTTTAACATTGAAAGATTTTATTTGAAAAATCATTCAACAAAAATATCAAAAATGATCTTAATTATATCGCTTTTATTGTTTGAAAACGATAAAACCTTTTACTTATTTTACAACGTCGATAATAATAAAAGAAAAAAATCAACGTTTTAGACAGAAAGAAAAACAACAAGAATGAGATACAACATATTACTATTCACTATTTTACTTTTATTAACCAAGAACCTTTTCCCTCAAAATCAACACAAAAGCACTTCGGTTTTGAGTGAGGGTAAATGGATAAAAATATCGACAAGCACCGAGGGTATCCACTCGGTTACCTACGAAAAGTTAAAAGAATGGGGCATATCCACTCCTGAAAACATAGCAATTTATAGCAATGGAGGATACATGTTACCGCAAAACAACAGCGAAACATACCCCGATGACCTCGAAAAAATACCTGTGCTTCACAAAAAAAACCATCAGGGGCAAAATGCAATTTTCTTTTATTCGAACGGATCGGTTGAATGGAAATACGACTCTAACAAAGAGCTTTTTTTGCATCAAATAAATTTATACAGCGAAAAAACTTACTTCTATTTAACCAGCGATAAACAGAAATCGAACGCCCCGGCACAAAAAAGCAAGATTGAAACTGCCACAAGTGCCACACTTGATTATTTCGATGATTTGCAATTTTATGAAATAGAACGCATCAATATACATCGATCGAGCAATATTTGGTATTCCGACCGCATTATGACACAGTCGTCGAAGAGCGTTACCTTTTCGTTCCCACACGTATTGACAAACTTCAATGCAAGCCTTCAAATTTCGAGTACTGCAGCCTCTTCAAAAGAATCGTACCACCATATCGACCTCAACAATCAACTAATTGGCACCAACGAGCTGGATGTTAAAAAGATAGAATATGCAAAACCAATCTATAAATCACTTTCGTTTAAACCAAATAACGAAATGACATTTAAAATTACTTACGAAACAGTTGCTCCCAGTGGCGATTCGTGGCTCGATTATTTGAGTATTAATGCCCGCTCAAAATTGATAATCGACAACGAGCAATTGACTTTTCGTAACCGGGCAGCTTTAAGTGCCAATGCAATTGCATACGAAATAACTACAAACAACTCAGATGCGCTAATATGGGATGTTAGTAATTTTGCTGCTCCGTTAAATATTACGGGTACATTCAATAACAATAAAACAACCTTTACCGATAATGGCAAACAAATAAACACCTATGTGGCATTTATTCCCGAAAAGGAAGGTTTCCCCGAACCTGAATTTGTAGAAGAACTCGCTAACCAAAACCTGCACGGGCTACCACAATACGAAATGATTATTGTTAGCCACCCCAATTTCATGGAAGCTTCGGAGCAATTGGCTGAGTTTCACCGAAGCACCGAAAACATGAAGATTCTAGTAGTCGATTTGTTCCAAATCTACAATGAATTTTCATCGGGGTTGCCCGATTTAACTGCAATCAAAAGTATGTTGCGTATGTTCTATGAAAGAGGTAAAAGCAGTTCAACACAAATAAAATACCTACTTTTAATGGGCGATGGAAGCTACGACAATCGCAACTTTAACAGCAATAAATCTAATTTCATACCAACATACCAAACGGAAGTAATAGGCAGCGATAGTTTTATTTCAGACGACTATTTCGGATTGCTTGACGATGACGAAGGCGGTCTTTATGGCGACCTCGACATTGGCATTGGCCGCATACCCTGCCAAACACTCGAAGAAGCCATGATTGTGGTAAACAAATCGTTACAATACACACAACCCGAGAACATGGGCGACTGGCGGAATATTGTAAGCTTGTTGGCCGACGATGAAGATAGCAACAATTGGATGAGTGATTCGGAACGCTTGGTAAATATTATTGAAAGTAATTTTTCGGGTTTCTACTTCGACAAAATATACTTTGACTCATTCAGGCAAATTCCTACAGCCAGTGGTCCCTCATACCCCGATGCAACTGTTGCAATAGCAAACAGGATTAATAGGGGCGCATTGCTTTTCAATTATATAGGCCATGCAAACGAAACGGCATTGGCTGCCGAAAAAGTGCTCGAAATATCAGACATTAATAAATGGGGAAACAAAAACAAACTACCTGTTTTTATTACCGCTACCTGCGAATTTAGCCGTTACGACGACGACAAAATGAGTGCCGGCGAAAGTGTGCTTTTTCACCCTGCCGGCGGAGCTGTTGCTTTATTTTCAACTACCCGCCCGGTATATAGCGGAGGAAACAGAGCGCTTAATGAAAGCTTCTTTAAATTTGTTTTTCAACACGATGATGATGGAAAAAACCTGCGAATGGGCGATGTTATCCGACTTTCGAAAAATACACTTTCGAAAAGCGACAACAACAAACGGAGTTTTGCGCTTTTAGGTAACCCTGCACTACGAATTGCTTTTCCGCAATATAAAGTAAATACCAAATCCATTAACGGACAAAGTCTTTCTGATACGATAAGCATTGGAGCACTCGAAAAAGTAACCATCGAGGGAGAAGTTTTTACGCCCAACGGAGTAAAAGCAAACAACATGAATGGGACTGTAAACATACGTGTTCTCGATAAAGAAACCGAAGTACAAACCCTTGGCAACGATGGCGGCCGCTTATTTGAATTCAGCACCCAAAGCAATACTATCTATCAAGGCACATCAACTGTCAGCAACGGTAATTTTTCTTTTTCGTTTGTTGTTCCCAAAGATATCTCGTACAACAAAGGACAGGGACGTATCATCTATTATTTTTCGAACGATTCGATAGACGGCAATGGATCGACTGATGATTTTTTCATTGGAGGCTCGGGCACTAACCCTGTGGCCGACAACCAAGCACCCGAAATTGAGTTATTTCTGAATAATTACGATTTCAAAACAAAAGACAAAGTTTCGTCGAGCGCACTGCTGTTGGTCAAGCTTTTCGACGAAAACGGGATCAATGCGGCAGGTTCAGGAATAGGTCACGACATGGTTGCTATACTCGATGATGACTACAATAATATAATGGTACTGAATGATTTTTACGCTGCCGACCTCAATACTTACCAAAGTGGCAAAGTAACATACCCGCTTAACAACCTAAGCCCCGGCCGACATACTTTATTGGTAAAAGTATGGGACATCAACAACAACTCAAGCCAAAAAGAAATTGAGTTTACCGTTGAAGAAGGTTTCGAAATAACATCGGTTCACAATACACCCAACCCGGTTGAATGGCAAACTACATTTAAAATAAGCCATAACCTTCCGGGGAGCATTTTTGAAACAAAACTCGAAATTTTCAACCTAAAAGGATACTTAATTTACGAAAATGCCGAAACACTCAGCTCAACCGATTCAACTGTTCTTTCGTTATACTGGGACACTTCGGATGCTACTATAATAAGCAACACCGATAAAATATTAGTTTACCGGGTAACCCTTCAAAACAACGAAGGTTTTAAAGCCAGCGGAGCAGGAAAAATGCTGATGAATATTTTTTAAGCACAATATGTGTATTTTTGTGCCGTTATTCTATTTTTGGAAACAATTTTAAAATTTGAACAAACTGAATATAATATGATGAACAATCGAATACTGATCGTTTTTTTAATGCTTTTGTTATCTCCCGCCACACAACTTTTCGCACAAGACGATAGCCAGAAAGGAGCAGGTCCGGTAAGTCCTTCGGTACCATTTTTGGGCATTGCCCCCGACTCGAGGGGTGCCTCAATGGGCGATGTAGGTGCTGCAACCAATGCCGATATCAACTCGCAATACTGGAATCCGGCAAAATATGCTTTTGCCAAAAGCAGCAGCGGGATAGCCCTATCGTACACCCCATGGTTACGCAACCTTGGCATTACCGACATGAACCTGGCATATTTAGCAGGCTACCATCAACTCGACGACCTGCAAACCCTATCGGGTAGTTTACGCTATTTCGATATGGGCAGTATAACATTTTATAACGACATGGGATACGCAACCGGTGAAGTAAGCAACCCCAACGAATTTTCGGTCGATATGGGCTATGCGCTTAAACTTTCCGACAATTGGTCGGGATCGGTGGCCTTACGTTACATCATGTCGGATATTTTCTCGGGTGTTGGCACAACAGCAGGTAGCTCAACCGATTTAAGCGCCGGTCATGCTTTTGCTTCCGATGTTTCGTTTTTCTACAATAAATCGTTTATACAATCGCGTAAAGAATCAAACTTTGCTGTAGGGGTAAATATTTCAAATATTGGCTCTAAAATATCGTATGATGGCGGTGCACTCAAAGATTTCATTCCTACTAACTTACGCATAGGAACAGCTTATACTACCGAAATCGACAAGTACAACAAAATGTCGTTTGCTTTCGATGTAAACAAACTGCTTATCCCCACAACAGCCTACTATATCGATGAATTTGGCAACAGGCGTTTCGACCCCAATGCCAACCAAAGCGTTGGCCCTATTATGGGAATATTCAAATCGTTTGCCGATGCTCCGGGAGGCTTTTCTGAAGAACTACAGGAAATAACCTATTCGATTGGAGCCGAATACCTTTATGCCGAACAATTTGCAATTCGTACAGGCTTTTTTAGTGAACACAAAGATAAAGGCGACCGTAAATACTTGTCGTTTGGTGCCGGCTTGAAAATGAACGTTTTCTCGATCGACTTTTCGTACATTGCCACTTTAACCAAAACAAGCCCTCTGGGCAATACCTTGCGTTTCACCTTGGGCTTCGACCTGCAAAGTTTCAGCAACCAAGGCCGCAACCGTCGCTAATACAAAATGAACTTCAGAATAGGAAACGGATACGATGTGCATGCCCTGGCCGAAGGAGAAACCCTTTGGCTGGGCGGCATACTCATCGAGCATTACAAAGGCACGGTTGCCCATTCCGATGGCGATGTGCTTATTCACGCTGTTTGTGATGCCATGCTCGGGGCACTTGCTTTGGGCGACATTGGCCAGCACTTCCCCGATACCGACCAAAACTTCAAAAATATCGACAGCAAATTATTGCTCAAAAAATGCTGCGAACTGATTATTGCCGAAGGATATCAAATTGCAAATATCGACAGCACCATTTGTGCTCAAAAACCCAAATTAATGCCACACTTGCCAGCAATGCGTAAATGCATGGCCGAAATTCTCAACATTGACATCAACCAAGTTTCAATAAAAGCCACAACTACCGAAAAACTGGGCTTTGTAGGCCGCGAAGAAGGAATATCGTCGTATGCAGTCATACTGCTACAAAAAATCCAATAAGTATTTAATGGTTATTTTATAAGAATCCGCTAGTAAGGTTTAACAGGAACCAAATCGACGGTGATCGGAAAATGATCGGAATATTCCAGCTTGTGCCTTTTATAATTATATGCATCGAACCCTTCAGAATACATCACATAATCAATGCGATACGAAGGCAACTTTCCTCGATAGGTATTCGATAAACCCTTGCCCGAAACCACAAAAGCGTCGTGCAACCCCTCACCTATTTGCTTATAAGTGAATGAATTGGGCGTATCGTTAAAATCGCCGCAAACAATCACACGGTAAGGGCATTCGCGAATATGCTTTTTCAATATGCCAACTTGAACCGAACGCATTTTGTACCCATCGCGAAGTTTCCGACCAAGGGTTTTTACTTCGTCAATTTTCACATTCTCAA
>DAOSWJ010000126.1:0-8600 GCA_035380005.1 Prolixibacteraceae bacterium
TATTTGAATGGGGCAATTGTATGAGGCCAGTTGTTCGGGGGTAATAATGTTTGATGGATGGTAATTGAGCTCACGGTTAACACAAGCAATGCTTTTTACGTGGGCAAAAATGGTCCCAACATCGTGCGATACCAGCAAAATTGCTTTGGTCTTATTCAGTTGAACAAGTTTTTCGTAAAGTTCGCTTTCGAATTTATTATCAACATAAGTTCCTGGTTCATCTAAAATGATCAGTTTGGGGTCAGAAATGAGTGCCCTGCCCAGAAAAGCCCTTTGCATTTGCCCACCCGAAAGCTGACCAATTGCTTTGTGGGCAATATGGGCAATGCCCAAATCGTCAAGCAGTTGCATTGCTTTTTCTTTGTTTGCTGAATTGAATGGTTTAATCCAGCTTTGTTTGCCTGCCAATCCCGACAACACAACATCGATAACATTTATTGGAAATCGACTGTCGAATTTGTTTACCTGTGGCAAATAGCCGATACCGGTTTTTAGATTGCTCAATTGTTCCGAAAAAATAACTTCTCCCGACGATGGTTTTAATAATCCTAATATTGCTTTTAAAAGTGTTGTTTTTCCCCCGCCATTGGGGCCAATTACGCCAATGAAATCGGTAGGGCCAATTTTCATATTGGCATCTTGCAATGCAGTGTAATTGCCGTATTTTACCGTTAGGTTTCTTATTTCGAGAAGATTATCCATTACTTGCTAAACGATTCTTTTAGCTTTTCGGTAAACGAGTACATTTCGGCCATCCAATCGTAAGCCAGCGGATCAACATCAACCAATTCGGTGCCTGTTTCGCGGGCTATGGTTTCGGCTTTGTCTTTTTCGAATTGTTGCTGAACAAATATGGTTCTGATATTTCGTTCGCGGGTTAAATCAACCATTTTACGAACATGGGCAGCACTTGGCGATTTGCCTTCAAACTCAATGGAAT
This sequence comes from Prolixibacteraceae bacterium, assembly GCA_035380005.1. GTDB lineage: Bacteria > Bacteroidota > Bacteroidia > Bacteroidales > Prolixibacteraceae > Roseimarinus. The sequence goes on from DAOSWJ010000126.1 coordinate 941, forward strand.
GTTGGTTCAAATGGTAGTCGCGTGCAAAATAGCCTAACGAAGGGTGAAAGATCATGAAATCGCGTTGAACAGTATCTGCTAAGCTGGTTCGTATGTAAAAGTCGAGGCTGTCGATTCTTTGTATAAAACCTTCGAGATTTGCCTTGAATTCGTCGGATTGTTTTGGAAAGCGCGTTGCAAGTTCGTTGAAAATTGTTTTCGACATGGTTTTAACATTCTCGGGCGAGGTCCAAATGTGCGGATCGGTTCCATTTTTAGTTATATGGTCGTGATCGTCGTCGCAATTTTCATGTCCACCAACAAGTAAATCGATTCCTTTGCTACATGATATGTAAGCAACATCGGGTGCATTATCAGAGAATTTCTTCATCCACGATTTCTCGAATCCAAGATGGCCAACATAAAAGTAAATGAACGAATTGTTTAACTCCTGAATTTGTTGTGGGGTAGGTTCGTAATTTTCGGGGCTGGCGCCCGGAGGCAAAATAACATTCACTTTGAAATTGCTGCCTGCAACTTGTTCAACAAAGTATTTCTGAGGCAAAATTGTAACAGTAATGGTTTTGTCCTCAGCGTTTTTCGATTGGTTATTGCAAGCTGCGAACAGCACAATAAAAAGTAAAAAGAATAATATCTGCTTCATTTGTTCCGAATTTTCTGTTTCAGTTGATAAATAAACAACCAAGCGCAAATTTAGTTTTTTATTCTAAAATAGGCTTTAAAATTAAACCTTATGAATAACCGAAAGTAGGGTGTCTGCTTTTATTTCGGTTTCGGTCCATTCGTCGTCAGCCTCCGAGTCGGAAGTTATGCCGGCGCCAATGTAAAGCACCAACTTATCGCATAAAACCTGCATGCAGCGAAGGTTAACAAATAATTGAAGCTGCTCGTCGATGTTAATGGGGCCTAAAAAGCCCGAGTAAAATTTGCGGTTGTGTTTTTCGATGTTCAACAAAAATGACATAGCTGCTTGTTTTGGCAATCCGCATACAGCCGAAGTTGGATGTAACTCATGCACCAGTTGCCCGAGCAAACCGTTCACCCTGTTTTGTTTTACAGTGAAATCGGTGCGTAAATGAACCAAATTGCCTGCTTTTTTAGTATATGGGCCGTTTTTTAGGTATTTCGTGATATTAAATTTGTGCAATGCTTCTTCAATAAAACATGTAACCAGTTCTTGTTCGGTTAATTCTTTCTTGCTCCAATTATGTAGGTTGAGGTTCTCGGCATTAAACTCGCGGGTTCCGGCCAACGATACTGTTTCCAAATCGTTTTTGTTGGAGCACAACAATGGCTCGGGGGTTGCCCCCATCCACATTTGTCCGTTAAGGTTGAATAGATATATAAATGCATTTGAGTACGATGCAATGAGCATTTGAAAAACATCGGTAAGTTTTGAACGGTAATTTCGGTCAATTATTTTTATTCGCGACAATACCGCTTTTTCAAATCTTTTTTCGGCAATGGCTTTCTTTATTGATGCTACTTGATTGACAAATTCCTTTTTACTTACTTGTCCGTTTTCAAAGTTGGGTTCTAAATGGGGCACCGAGCCCAATTCAAAAAGATCATTAAAATTATCGTAGTCGGTACTAATGTAATTTAAGTCGGGTTTAATGAAGAATGAGTGGTTGTTCTCGTTTTCTGAAAAGGGAGATATAACAAAGCCTTTTTGCTCAAAAAGTTTATTGTCGATTTGAACCTGATGCAACTCAGGGCTTTTTTGCACAAGCAAACGCACTGCATCGGAATGTGGCAGGCGGTAGGCCGCAAAAACCAAGTTGCGGTCGATACAAAATTGCAATGCATGAATAAAGTTCATTGTTATTAAATGTTTTTTTCAACTATTGCATTGGTAACACGCGCTACTGAAATAAGTTTACCCTTTGGATCTTTTATTTCAACATCCCAAACATGTGTTGAGCGTCCTTGGTGCACCAAAATAGCTGTTGCATTCACCCATCCTTCGCGAACCGATGAAATATGGCTTGCCGATACATTCATGCCAAAAACATTGTATTTAGCAATATCAACCAGTAGTAGCGAAGCACCACTTCCCACTGTCTCGGCCAAAGCAAGCGAAGCTCCTCCGTGCAAGTAGCCCATTGGTTGTGTAGTTCTGTAATCGACAGGCATACGCGCTGTTAGGCTTTTTTCGCTCATAGCCGTAAATTCAATTCCTAAATTGCTTACCAAGGTATTTTGGCATATTGCATTGATTTCGCTTAAAGTCATTTTTTGAATAGAAATGATTATTCGTATATATAATTGAACTGCAAATTTAACATTTAAAACTTATCTTTGGTTGAACATTAAAACTTGCAACAATGAAGACAAATTGGTTTATGGTAATGTGCCTGTTTGTAACCCTGGCATTCAGTTCGACAGCACAAATCGATTTAAGTAAAAAAATACCCGGTATTAAATACCAAAGTTCATATACTTTCGATGCTGTGGTCGACATGCAAATCGATTTTTATAACCCAAAAGGAAAGTTACAGGAGTCGATACCGTATTATGGTCATTACACAAATGATTATCAATATATTAACATAAAACACAAGAGGGGAAATACGATTTATCAAACCCTTTTCGATATACCCAATAACAATTGTTTGATTGTTTTGGGCGAAGGCGATCAGCTTATGGGCAGCGCATCGGTAATGAAAGACAACAGTGGCCGCACGCTTAAAGAGCTCAATTTATTGAAAACCAATGAGGAGAAAAGCATTGCGGGTAAAAATTCAACCAAATACACATTCGATGTTCCCGAGTTTAAAGGCGAAATGTGGATCACCCAACAGGTAAAACTTCCCAACGATGTAGGCATATTAAAAGCCAGTAAAATGGGTAAATATTACCAACAATTATCGGTCGATGGTTTTGTGATGGAAATAACATCAATAACACCCAAAGGCCGAAAAACGGTAATGAAAACATTGGGTTTTAACTCATCGAAACCATTAACCGTAACCATACCCGAAGAATTTGGTAGGGCAATTAATAAGATTGACTACTACGAATATTAACCAGTTCGTCCTTTGCATAAACAACTGCACGGTCAAATGTGTCGAAAACGTTTTGTTGCCCAATCATATCAATGATGTTGTTTTTTTGCAGGTCAGCTTTAACTTGGTTGTTAACACCTGAAAGAACGACCATTGTTCCCGAATCGAGTAATGCACTGATCGATGCTTTAAGGTTTTGCAATCCGGTTGAGTCAACAAATGGCACATGGCGCATTCTTATGATGATTATTTTCGACTTGATACCTGTCGATTTGATCACTTCGGCATATTGCTTTGCCGATGCAAAAAACAATGGTCCGCTAATTTCGTATATCGAGATGCCTTTTGGGAGTATGGAATAATCTTCAAGAACATCGCAGTCGATTTCGGCAGTTAGCTTACTCTCGCCAGCATCGGCCATGCGTTTCATAAATAATAGTGCCGATAACACAACGCCCACTTCGATGGCAATGATGAGGTCAACCAACACGGTTAAGAAAAAGGTGCTGAGCAAAACAACTATGTCGAACCACGATGATTTTAATATCGAACGGAAAGTACGCCATTCGCTCATGTTGTACGAAACCACAATCAGCACTCCAGCCAGGCACGACATGGGTATCAGCTTTGCCCATTTGCCAAAAAATAGCATAATGAATAGTAAGGTTATGGCATGTGTCATTCCAGCTACAGGTGTCCGTCCTCCATTTTTAACATTGGTAGCTGTACGGGCAATGGCTCCTGTTGCTGGTATGCCGCCAAAAAATGGTGTAACAACGTTGGCAATTCCCTGTGCAATCAGTTCGGTGTTTGATCGGTGATTACCACTTATCATCCCATCGGAAACTACAGCCGAGAGCAGCGATTCGATGCCGCCAAGTAAGGCTATGGTTAAAGCCGGAGCGATGTATTGCCCCAAATCGCCCAGATTTAAATGCGGTATAGTAATGGCAAATTTATTTGGAATTTCGCCAAAGAAGGTTTCAATTGTTGTTACGTCTAAATTGAATATTTGAGTTGCAAGAGTAATGAATACAATGGCAATAAACGATCCGGGGATTTTCTTGGTAATTTTTGGTGTGTAAACCACCAATAGAATTGTAACCAAGGTAATTATGATTGCTGTTGGATTAAATGATGAAATGTTCTCGAAATATACCTGCCATTTTGCTATAAATTCTGAAGGCACTTTCTCTATTTGAAGGCCGAATGCATCTTTAATTTGAGTCGAAAATATGACCAGGGCAATACCACTTGTGAATCCTACTATTAGCGGATGTGGAATGAATTTTAGCAACGAGCCCAACCGAAGAAATCCAAAAGCGATGAGGATTAGCCCGGCTAAAATGGTTGAAATAATCAACCCATCAATACCGTATTGTTCAACAATACCGTAAACAATTACAATAAATGCACCTGTTGGGCCACCAATTTGAACACGGCTACCACCTAAAAACGAAATAATAAAACCGGCTACAACTGCTGTAATGAGCCCTTTTTCGGGCGAAACGCCCGATGCAACTGCAAAAGCAATGGCCAAAGGAAGGGCAACAACACCTACTACTACTCCGGCTAACACATCGGATGTGAGCTGTTTTCGTGTAAAACCATTTTTTACCAACGAAAAAAACTTTGGCTTAAATATTTGAGCCATAACAAATAAATGATTAATGTGAGTGATTTCAGGCGCAACAGGTTCAGAGCAGAACCTATTGTGGAGCTGGTTAATTGGCGGGCAAAATTATGGTTTTAGTGCATAGGGTGTTCTGTAAACGGCAAAAATTTTTACAAGCTTAAGTAAAATTCACATACGAGTGCTTTAAAATTGGGGGTATAATCATGGTGTTGTTCTGTTTCGATGGTAAGTTCGGCTTCTTCGGCATGCTCACTTTCAAACATAAATTCAATTAATACGCGCTTGGGTGCTTTCGATGGTTTTGGTTTTATACGGCATATTCGCGATGCAAAAAGCCTGGCTTCCGATGCCGCAATTTTAAAGGTCCGTTCGCTCTCGGCTGGAAGTATTACATTAAACCTGCCATTCGGGTTGAGCAGTTTTGCTGCATTCGTTGCCAATTCATCAAATGACAATGAGTTGTTGTGGCGGGCTAATTCGCGTTTTTTGCAATCGGGTTTTATTGAATTGGTAAAAAACGGCGGATTGCAAACAATTACATCATATTGTTGATTGGTGCTTTTTGCGAAGTCGTAAAGGCTGTTTAACGAAACACTTAGCCTGTTTGCCCATGCCGATTGTTCGAAGTTGTAAGTTGCATCGATAATTGCGCTTTTGTCAATATCGATGGCATGAATATTTGCATTGCTGCGTTGGGCAAGCATCAGTGCAATCAGGCCTGTGCCTGTGCCAATGTCGAGTATATTTTGTGCATTGTAAGTATTAGCCCAGGCTCCCAATAAAACGCCATCGGTTCCAACACGCATGGCTGCATGGTTTTGCCAAACGGTGAATTGCTTAAATTCGAAGTAGTTGTTGTGTGGCATTGGCTTACTAAATTTCGTTACTTACACCTAACCCGAACAAAGCAAAATCGTACTTAACCGGGTCGTTGGCGTCCATCAAACGTAAAGTTTTAGTAACTTCTTCAACAGCTTGCCAATCGTTTTGTTTTCGCAAAAGGAGGCCAAGCTTGCGCGATACATTGCCGGTGTGCACATCGAGAGGCAGCATGAGAGAGCTGGCCGGTATTTCCTTCCACAGTCCGAAATCTACACCACTTGAATTATTACGAACCATCCAACGCATGAACATGCACAAACGTTTTCCCGACGACTTTTTTGCTACTTTGGCCACATGTTTCTCTGTGCGAGGCAAATGGCCCAAGCTTAAAAATACTTCCCGAAAATGATTCAAGGCTCCAAATAAATTGCCCTCATTCTTGTATCCTTGGGTAAATACAGCCTCCAATCCGCCTTTGTTGAGGTATATGTTTTGCAGCGATTTTAAGAAAAAAATTAAATCGGTTCCATTGAATGTGCGATGCACAAAGTTATTGAGTGCGTTAAAGTCTTTTTCATTGGCATTAATAACGAACTCGTGAGGAAAGTAACCCATTTGCTTCATCAGCTTTTCGGCATTGTTAATTATTGAACGCCTGTTGCCCCATGCAATGCTTGCAGTTAGGAAGGCTGCAATTTCAATATCTTCTTTTTTTTCGAATTGATGTGGAATTGAAATGGGGTCGTTTTCAATAAATCCGGGCACATTAAACTTAATGGTTTGCTCGTCGAGAAAGCTTTTTAGCTGGTCGAAATTCATTTAATGATCATTCCATCTTTGATTTCAAAAATAACATCGCTCATGCGGGCAAAGTCCCTGTCGTGGGTTACAATTACCAGTGTAATGCCATATTTATCGCGCAACGAGAAGAAAAGTTCGTGCAATTCTTCTTGGTTCTTACTGTCGAGGTTGCCCGTAGGTTCGTCGGCAAAAATTACCGAAGGTTGGTTGATTAGTGCACGGGCTACGGCTACCCTTTGCTTTTCGCCACCCGATAACTCGTTAGGTTTATGTTGAAGCCGTTCCGATAAACCCAACGAATTGAGCAGTTCGGATGCACGTTTTTCAACTTCGGGTTTCGATTTATTTGAAATATAACCAGGCAGGCAAACGTTTTCGAATGCAGTAAATTCGGGCAGCAAATGGTGAAACTGGAAAACAAAACCGATGTGTTTGTTTCTGAATGCAGCCAGTTCTTTTTCGTTCATTTTTAGAGGGTTGTGCCCGTTGATGTTAAGCAGTCCTCCATCGGGGCGGCTAAGGGTTCCCAGTATTTGCAGCAAGGTAGTTTTGCCGGCTCCACTGGCACCAACTATCGACACAATCTTCCCTTTTTCGATTTTCAGATCGACGCCTTTTAACACTTTTAACATGCCAAACGACTTGGTAATATTTTCGGTTGTAATCAAAACGTTTAAATCTTAAAAATTAAAACAACATAAACAATGTAGCTAAGTAAAAGCAGAGCACCTTCGGTGCGCGAAATTCGGCTGCCACTTATTCCTTTGTATTTTTTTATCAGCGAAAAGGGTTTTTCTTTTTTTAGCAAATAAGCCATCGGTAGAATAAACAGCAACAACAACAGGTAAATAGCAACCATGAAATTGAGGTCGATTCGGAATTCGCTAAAGTTCATCGAAATGGGTTGTATGCTTGAGGTAATGCCTATAACAGCAAACACATTGAAAATATTCGATCCAACAATGTTTCCCACCGAAATGTCGGTTTCTTTTTTAAACGCAGCAATAACCGATGCTGTTAGCTCAGGAATGCTTGTGCCAAATGCCACTATGGTTATTGAAATTAGTCGTTCGCTAATGCCCATGCTGCCGGCAATGCCCGAGGCGCCGAGCACTAAAAAGCGCGAACCGATTGCCAGCCCGAAAGAGGCAAAAAGCACAATAATCATGTAAACCCATATTTTGTATTTGTTTTCGGGCTTTGGTACCGAAACTTTAATGGGAAAACGTTTTGAGCTTTTAATTGAGCTAATAATGAATAAAATAAGAAGCAAAAACATTACTGCGCCTTCAACTCGGGTAATTAAACCATTGAGCATTGCTCCGTAAAGCACTAAACACGAAATGAACATGATTGGCCAACTGCGCCGTATTGTTTGCGCAGCCACGGGCAT
>DAOSWJ010000127.1:0-8589 GCA_035380005.1 Prolixibacteraceae bacterium
GCCTCCGCCTTGCATGTTCATTGCTAAAATGGCATGGCGTTCGCGGGGCTGGCCTCCGGTATGCGGCAACATCAGCTCGGCAGTTGCTTTTTCGTCAAATACTAAAATATCCATGCCAAAATTTTGGCGAAACCATTTAAATCCATCCTGTAAGTTTTCTACACCAACACCAAGTTGTTGAATGCCGTTTATTTGTATTGCCATATCTATATTAATTAGTAGCTACAATGGTTTAATGCGAGTAGCTAAGTGATAATAAAGCGACGGTAAAAAGCGCCTTATGTGCAACATTAGTAGCTCTTTTCCCCCAATCAATATCTCTTTTTTTTGTTTTTCGAGCCCTTTAATAATTATTTTAGCTGCTTTTTCAGAACTTATGCCGTTAGCTTGTCCCGGGTCCATTTTTCCATATTCGCTTCCGTCGCTGTTTAGCGCAAACTTCGATATGTTGGTTTGAACCCTGCCAGGAATTAACATGCTAACTTTAATGTTGTTTTTTGAATTTTCGGCCAACAAGCACTCAAAAAAACCGTGTAAAGCATGTTTCGACGATGAATAAGCCGAGCGAAACGGAAAGCCAAATTTACCCACAATGCTCGATGTGGCAGCTAATTGCCCACCACCATTGGCAATCATGTGTGGTAAAAGTGCTTTGCATAAAGTTACAACGCCAAAAAAGTTGATTTCCATAATTTTTCGGTCGTTTTCGATAGGAGTGTCAACAACAAGCGAACGTTGGCTGATGCCAGCAAACTGATAAAGACCCCAAACTTGTTCGCCATCGGCTAAAACTTTGTTTGCAATTTCGGTAATCGATTTGTTGTTCGACATATCGAGCACTTCGGTTCGGCACAATCCTCCGGCATTTTTAATTATTTGGGCACATTCTTCGAGTCCTTTGGGGTCTCTGTCCGAAATAATAACTTTAGCTCCTTTTTGGGCCAAGCCAATCGAAACAGCTTTGCCCATGCCCGAAGCAGCACCGGTTACCCAACATGTTTTTCCACTAAAAATCATAGGAAGTGTTTTTGAAAACAGTAGCGAAAATAGAAAAATATTCTTACTAACAAGCTTTTAGTCGCTTAATATCTTCTCGTTTTTACGGTAAACCAATCCATTAAATCTGGCTATCAGTTCGTTGTGTTCGTTGTGTACAAATACGTCGTACGCACCTAGTCGTTTTGGGTCGCTTATTTCTTTAGCAGTAGCATACAGAGAACCATCCGAAACGCTCTTCAAAAATGTAATGTTAACATTTACTGCAAGTGCCAGTTGCCCGTGACTGTTCGATGCAACTGCAAATGCCACATCGGCCAGGGTAAAAACAACCCCGCCTTGCACAACATTGGCTGCATTGAGGTGCTTTTCTTCAATTTTAAGTTTGGCTTTGCAGTAACCTTTACCAGCTTCGCATATTTCTATTCCGGTTAGTTTTGCATAACGGTCGTTTTCAGCAAAAAACTGAATGAGTTGATTATTCATGATATTGATTTTGTTAGGCAAATGTATGCTATTTGTTTTTATTTCGAACATTTTTGTCGGTCTTTCAAAATCGCAAAATCTCATAAGTATCGAATATTCAGCATTTTAACATTATTTATAAAATTTTTGTTCGTTTTGGTGCAACTATTTAGTACATAAATGGTTTCTTTGTTATCAATATTTTAGTGAGAGGGAAATATTTATATGAGTATTACTACATTAGGTGAACTAATCCTAAGTTCATCGAAAAAATTTGAAAAACAACCGGCGTTAGGATTTGTGGGAGAGGAGCCGGTTAAATACAGTGAATTATCTGCAAAAATCAGTTCAATTATTGCTTTTTTGGAGCGACAAGGGCTAGAACAAGGCGATAAGGTGGCAATTTTGAGTGCAAACCAACCTAACTGGGGTATTGCATATTTTGCTTTGGCTACTATGGGCGTTGTTGCTGTTCCGGTTTTGCCCGATTTTTCGGAAGCCGAAATTGAAAATGTATTCAATCACGCCGAAGTGAAAGCAATTTTTGTTTCAGAAGGTTTGTACCGAAAGGTTAAGGATATTAAATGCCAATCGTTACAGTTTTCGATACTGATTGAGAATTTTTCAATTATACCAAGCGATTGGGCCAATAATAAATTGTTGGATTTGCCTAGCGATTTGATTGAAGGCGAATTACCTGCTAGAAATTATGAAGTTAAACCCGACGATTTGGCTTCGATTATTTATACTTCGGGAACAACTGGTAAGTCGAAAGGCGTAATGTTGAGCCATAAAAATTTGGTGTTTACTGCAATCAATTCGGGTAAAATTCACCAAATGGATACCAACGACCGCCTTTTGTCGGTGTTGCCGCTTTCGCATACTTACGAAAATACTTTAGGTTTAATTTTGCCATTGATGTATGGATCAACCGTATATTATTTGCGCAAACCACCTGTGCCATCGTTTTTGTTGCCGGCTTTAAGTAAAATCAGGCCAACAATAATGCTAACTGTTCCTTTAATTATCGAAAAGGTTTATAAAGGCAAAGTATTGCCCAATATTAACAGTAAAGTAATTACGAAAACACTTTATAAGTTTAGGCCCACACGTAAATTGCTGAACAGGGTAGCTGGTAAAAAAGTGTACGAAACTTTTGGCGGTAAGTTGGAATTCTTTGGAATTGGCGGTGCAAAACTCGATCCCGAAGTTGAACAGTTCCTTAACGATTCAAAATTTCCCTATGCAGTAGGTTATGGCCTTACCGAAACATCGCCTTTATTGGCTGGTTTCGATTCGTTTAAAGGAAAACACCAGTCAACCGGTCCGGCAATGAATGATGTTACTTTAAAAATTAACAATCCTGACCCAATTACCGGTCAAGGCGAAATATGGGCCAAAGGCGACAATGTAATGCAGGGCTACTACAAAGAACCAGAAATTACAGCCGAGGTGCTTACAGCCGATGGTTGGTTTAAAACAGGCGATTTGGGCAGTTTCGACGATAGCGGATACTTATTTATTAAAGGGCGTTTGAAGAACATGATTGTTGGAGCAAGCGGCGAAAATATTTATCCCGAGGAAATAGAGGCTGTTATCAACCGGTTTAAACATGTACTCGAGTCGGTAGTGGTGCAGCAAAAGGGACGTTTGGTTGCTTTGGTTCACTTTAACCGCGAAGAGCTTGAAAATATGTATAAAGAGTTTAAAGAACAGGCTAATCATTATATCGATCAACGTTTGGAAGAATTGAGCAGAGAACTGCAGGTTTTTGTAAACTCGCAAGTGAATAAATTCTCACGCGTGCAGGTTGTTGTTGCGCATCCCGAGCCTTTTGAAAAAACAGCAACTAAAAAGATCAAACGCTTTTTGTATTACTAATAAAGTTCAGATAAATAAATACTAAAAGGCAGTCCATTATTGGGCTGCTTTTTTTGTATGCAAACATGTGTCAGGTCTATAATTGGCGTTTTTGACCCAAAAATTTCAGCGTTTATAATGCTTAGCAAATTGTTGGTGTGGGGTTAAACATTTGCTATAAGTAAAAATATAAAGCTGTTGAGCAATGATGTGCATTTTTTTGATGTTTATTTTTTAGCCAATTCGGCTAATTCTGTTGTACCTGCTAAACCCCATTTTTCTTCAATTTTAAACATTCCAATTTAAGAAGAGAAAAATGTAATTTAAACCTAATTTTTAACTAATGAATCAAAAAGTGCAACATGCAATAGTGGTTTTTCTATTGCTTTTTAGTTTAACACACACAGCAACAAGCTGTAAAGAAGATTTCGACCCTCAATTAACAATTGATGTAACTACTTTAAGTATTGCTTCGGCAGCAAATAGTACTGCAAGTGTTAATGTTACTTCGAATACCGATTGGGTTGTTGAAAGCTCAGAGGCATGGTTACAGGTTAGCCCTACCGAAGGCAATGGAAGTGGAACAATAACGCTAACCGCCCAAGAAAATGCCGATACAACAATTCGTACGGCTACAGTCACTGTTTCGGCCGAAGGTGTTTCGCCCGTTGAAGTTGCTGTTTCGCAAAATGGATCGCAATACGACCTTGCAGTGTCCGCGCAAACTTTTTCGTTCGAAGCCGACGAAGCAACAGCATCGTTCGATATTACCTCGAATACAAGCTGGGTTGTTGAGTCATCGGCCGAATGGTTGAGCATTGAACCTTCCGAAGGTGAAAACAATGGAGCTGTTACTTTGTCGGTACAAAAGAATACCGAAACCGAAGACCGTAGTGCGCAAATTACAGTTAAGGGTAATAAAACGGCAGCAATAGTGATCAATGTGAGCCAAAAAGGGATTGTTTATACTATTGATTTTTCTACAAAAGCAATCGATGTCAACCCTACGGGCGGTGAATATTCTTTCGATATTTTGACCAATGCCGAATGGACTTTGTCGTATGCTGAACCTTGGTTGTCGGTAACTCCGGCTTCGGGTTCGGGAAATACCACTATAAATGTTGTAGTTGAACAGAATTTAAAAGGTTCGGAACGTATATCCAGGTTGAATATTGAATCAGATTTCTTCAATAAAAAGGTGGTAAGGATTACGCAAAGTGGTATTCCTTGTGGACCCGACGATGAATTGTGTTGTGAATTAAGTGTTTGCAATGTTGATATTCCTTCGTTTGCATCATTACCAGAAAATCCATATTTACCCGATCCGTTCATGTTTTTGAATGGTAACCGTATGACTAGCATAAGCGAATGGGATTGCCGCAGGGCCGAAATTGCGGTTTTGTCGCAAGAGTTTCAGTATGGTTATAAACCCTGCACACCTTACGAGGCAACTACCGGTACCATGAAGAACGACAGTGTAATTACTGTTACGGTTACCGGTAATGGTAAAACCATCTCATTCGATTGTCCTATTGCTTTTCCTACTACCGGATCTGCGCCTTACCCCGCTGTTATTTCGCTTGGTTTTTCAATGGTAAATGTTCAATTGCAGAATATGGGCGTTGCTGTTATTAGTTTCCCCAACGATGCCATTGCTGTACAGCAAAATACCGGCTCGCGCGGACAAGGTTTGTTTTACGATTACTTTTGTAAGGACCATTCGGCAGGTGCGTTAATTGCATGGGCATGGGGCGCAAGCCGTTTAATCGATGCAATTGAAAAAACTCCGCAATCGAACATTAATGCCGAAAAACTTGCTGTAACCGGTTGTTCGCGCAATGGTAAAGGAGCTTTGGCTGTTGGTGCTTTCGACGAGCGAATTGCTCTTACAATACCATTTGAGTCGGGTTCGGGTGGTGCTGCAAGTTGGCGGGTTTCCGACTTTCAAGGTTCATCGGTTCAGCGCTTGCAGCAAATTGTTGGCGAAAATTGCTGGTTCAGGGCCAACTTTAACCAGTTTTCGTTTGCAGCCGAAAAATTACCTTACGACCAACACATGATTATGGGCATGTGTGCCCCGCGTGCTTTGTTTGTTATTGAAAATCCATGGCAAACATGGTTGGGTAATTTGAGTACATGGACGGCAGGCAATGCTGCATTTGAGATATTTGATGCACTGGGTGTGCCCGAAAATTATGGTTTTTCGCATATCGGAAATTCAGGCCACTGTTTTTACGAAATGGACGAAACATTGACCACTGCGCTCGGTAATTTTGTGCAACGTTTTTTGTTCGATAACGAAAGCGTTGAAACACATATTATTCACCTCGAAGGGTCGGAACTTGAATACGATGCCGAAAAGTGGGTGAACTGGACAACTCCGGAGCTAAATTAATTAACCTGTTAGCGTTATCGATAGGGCGGCAATGCAGACGATACTGCTTTGTCGCCTTTTTTTTACCAGTGAATGCCTTAGTGTGTGTAGGTTTGGTTTGTGTTATTGCTTTTTCTTCGGAATAGCCCGAATGATATTAAAATAATACCTATAAGCACCGCTATCGATACTGCCATTATCAACATTGTGCTTTTAACCGAATATTTTTCGGAAAGGAAGCCCGACAGGGCATAGCCAAGTGCTGTACCAACACCGAAATAAAAAATATAGATGAACGATTGGCCACTTGCCCTCCATTTTGACGGGATAAACGAATGGATTTGTTCAATTACCGAAACCAAAAACAAGCCAATTGTAACGCCATGCATGGTGCCTATGGCAATGGCTAAATTGGGATTGCTGGTCATTCCGTACAAAAACATGCGCAACATGGTTATTGCCATTGCGAAAAGCATCACTTTTGGTGCTCCAAAAATTTTGAGCAGTTTTTTTCCGTAAAAAAAGAAGGGCAGCTCGAACAATGCCTGAACGGCAAATGCGTACCCAATTTGATGGCTTTGTGCTCCTATTTCGTTGTAATACATATTAATGAATAGCATTACAGGTGCCGTTAAAATTCCGTAGATAAAGATAATACCAATGAATACCAATAAGCGAGGGCTTTTTGCCACCAATTGCCATAAGTGACTGAATTTGATCGACTCGATGCTTTTGGTTACTTTGAGCGGTTGGTAAAATAAAACCATAAATATGCCTGCTGCCAGAAAAAATGCGCTTGTAACCGGAAAAACATAATTGATCTCGATTTCGTTTAAAAGGTAGCCTACCACTATGGTTGAGAATGCCCATCCGGCCGACGACCAAAGCCGTATTTCGCCGTACGAATCGTTTGGGTTTTGTTCTACATAATCGAGCGCTATGGTGTCGAGCATTGGGGTTAAGGGCGAGTAAAAGGTTCCAAATATTAGCATGAAACCTAAAAAATGATAGAAGTTATTAAATAGCAAAATGGCATTAATAAGCATCATTGACATGAACAAGGCCAACAGAAATATCGATTTGCGTCGGTACTTGTCGGCCAGTATTCCCCACACTGGTAAAATAAACAACGTTGCAAAAGGCAATATTCCCGAAAGTACGCCAATTTGTGAGTTTGAAAAGCCAATTTTTTCTTTCAGGTAAATGTTAAAGAAGATTGACCAGGCAGCAAAACCCGATGAAGCAACAAAAAATATGGCTCTGAGAACAATGCCTTGGTTAATAGTTGATTTGAGCGATTTCATGCGCCAAAAATGAGCTTGTGTTGTTAATCAAATGTTATACAAAAAAAGCCCCGCTAAAGGCGGAGCTTTCATTGTATCGTATCAATGATGTTATTTGCGGTTTTCCATGTGTTTTTTGTACTTGTTCATGAATTTGTCCACACGACCGGCGGTGTCAACCAATTTCACTTTACCTGTGTAAAATGGGTGCGATGAACTAGAAATTTCTAATTTGAACAAAGGGTACTCAACGCCATCAATTTCAATGGTTTCTTTAGTCGATACGGCCGATTTGGTAATGGTTACCTCTTCGTTCGACATATCTTTGAAAGCCACTAAACGATAATTCTTTGGGTGTATTCCTTCTTTCATTCTGTTATGTATTATATTGTCATTATTTTCTAACGGGTTGCAAAGATAGATATTCATTCAAATTATACAAAACTTTTTCAACAATTTTAAAATTAAAAAATTACTCAATTGTTTTTGCTCTTGCAAAGGGTTTTTCGCGGTCGAAAAGGTACCTCATTTGGTAGTGCGTTTTTTTGTGTTTGGCACCGGTCGATTTATACAAAGCAATAATTTTGGGATTGAAATCGCCTGCCCACGAAAGTTCAATTTCTTTGTATTGTGGTTTTTTTGGCATCACTTTGTTTTCGAGTTGCCAAAATATTGCCGATTCGATGCCCGATTTTTGGTACTTTTCAACAATGCCCATAATTATTATTCGGGAGCGGGTAAATTTTCCTTTTTTGATAAAGCGCATCAACTTAAAAATGTTCCATGGAGTTAGTTTGCCGTTTTTCAAATGCCTCAGTGCCTGGTTAAAGTCGGGCAACATTACAAACAGGGCAATTGGTTCATTATCGGCATAGGCAAACCACACAAATTCGGGGTCGAGCAGCATTTTCGACGATTCGATGAAGTTTTTTAATTCGCCTTTATCAAGTGGTTTAAAGTGCTCGTGTTTCTTCCATGCACCTTCGTAAACCTTGGCAAAATCGTCTACATAGCGGTCAATGTTTTCCCAGGTAATGTGTTTAAAGCTGTATTGAGGTTTTTTAGCCACCCACTCGGCTATTTTCCAAAAGCGTTCGGGGAAAGGTTGAGTATAATCGAGGTGGTAGCAATATTGTTCGTAATATGTTTTAAAGCCGTAGCTTTCAAATAAATCGAGATAGTAAGGAGGGTTATATGGCATGCCAAAGCCCTGCGGTTCGAATCCCATAACCAGAAGGCCGTGGTTCATATAATTTTCGCCCATATTGGCAGGCCCGTCCATGGCTTCCATGCCTTGGTCGGTCAACCATTTTTTAGCGCATTCGAACAAAACCGAAGCGGCTTCTTTGTCGTTAATGCATTCAAAGAAACCAAAATTACCGGTTGGTTGCTCAAATACATTGCATTTGTCATAGTCGATAAATGCTGCAATACGCCCAATGGGTTTGTTGCCTTCGAGCAAAACCCAACGTGTAGCTTTGCCATGTTTGAAGAATGAATTTTTATCGGGATTGAAGGTTTCTTCAACCATTTTGGTTAACGGACAAGCAAAATTAGGGTCGTTTTTATATAGCAGGCGGGGTAGTTTGTTGAAAAGCTTTTTCGATCGGT
>DAOSWJ010000128.1:0-8484 GCA_035380005.1 Prolixibacteraceae bacterium
TCAATGGCCGATTCAATTTTTTCCAAGGTGCTTGGCATGGTTGCTACCGAGAAAAGTGCTTTGTCGTCGTTGTGCCTGTTGTGGCTTACCGTATCGATGTTGATGTTTTGCTTGCCAATTGCTGTTGTTATGAAACCGGTAGTTCCGGGCATATCGGCTGTGTGAAAGGTAATTATGTAAGGAAACACAAACTGACGGGCATCGGCAAAATTACGCTCTTGTTTTTGTGCAGTATTGCTTATTTTTTTCCCATAGCGGGCAATGAAAACGATATCGGAAACAATTGACATGGCCGTTTCGCTTGATCCTGCTCCTTTGCCAACCAAAATATGGATACCCGAGTACTTATTGTTTAAACGTACCGCGTTTGTTGCACCGTTTACATTCGACAGGAAATTGCTGTTTTTTACCATCATTGGACGAACAGTTGCGTATATGTCGCCATTGATTTTTTTAGCGTAGCAAATCAGTTTAATTTTGGCATCAATCTCTTTTGCAAATTCAATGTCTTCTTTTTTAATGTCTTGAATGCCAATCATTGACAGATCGTCCATTGAAACATCGATACCATAAGCCAGTTTGATGAGCAGGATAAGTTTATGCCCGGCATCGCCACCATTAATGTCGAGGGTGGGATCGGCTTCGGCATAGCCATTTTCCTGTGCTAATTTAAGTGCGGTGTCGAATTCGAGGTTTTCGTTTTGCATACGGCTCAATATGTAATTGCTGGTGCCGTTCATTATTCCCGAAATTGACAGTATTTTATCGCCGGTAAGGTTTTCTTTTATGGTTTTAATAATAGGAATAGCACCACAAACTGCCGCTTCGAAGCCAATTTTCACTTCTTTTTTATCGGCCATATTGAAAATGTCGGAACCCCTTTCGGCCAACATAGCTTTATTTGCAGTAACTAAATGTTTGCCGGCTTTTACAATATCGATACAAATTTGATGGACAAAATCGCTTTTTCCGCCAATGGTTTCAACAATTAAGTCAATATCGGGATCGACAATTAATTTATTAATGTATGCCGAAGCTTCATTTTTCGATAAATCGTTGCCGTTACCGCAAAAGTATTCCATAGGGATGTCGAATCTGTCGGCAGCTGTTTTTGGCGATAGTTCAACAATTTTTTTAAGCTGAATAGTAGCGTTTGCCCTGTTGTTGAGCTCGTTGTTCATGTCTAAAATAATACGGGCAACACCTCCGCCAACAGTTCCGCAGCCTAATATGGCAATGTTCATTCTTTCCATTGTTATTGATATTGTAAAAAACCTGCGAAAGATAAGAAAAAATGGGCTTTTTGTTTTATTCTAAAAGCGTTTTGGGGGTTTTACTTAAATTTACTATTAAAAGCTTATTCTGCATTTAAGCCCACAATTATTTGTTGATGGTTGTTTTGTATTTGCCGTTTAATGTCGGTCATTGCAACTTTAAAGGCTTCGATATAAGCCATTCGTTTGGCTAATAGGTAGTTGTGTCCGTAGTATAACGAGCAAATTTCTTTTCCTTTGCCTATGGCGCTGTACCTTCCAACAAGCTCATTGTTGTTGTTTATAATTTCAATATCGATATCGATTTGATTCTTGTTGATATCGAAGGGCATTCCCAATAAATTCAATGTGCCGCCCGAAAATACGGAGAAAAAGCGTAAAAAGTAATTGCTCTGATGATCTGAAGCTGCTATGCGGCAAATAATGCGACCTTGTTTTTCGCCATAAGGATTGGTGATGTTATTTTTAACCCAACTTGCAAATTTTAGAATTATGTTCAACAAGAGCGGTTTTTTAACTATTTGATATTCAGCGGGTGCTTAAAATATTTTATTTTTCTTAAAATCATAAAAACTTACTAATCAAGCACATCGCATTTCAAGAAGTCAAGTGTAGTGACCTATAGATTTGTTTGTGTGGCTTATTAATATTATCTTTGTGGCATGTTTATACGCGCTGTACATAAGAAAGATAAAAGTAAGTCAAAAACATATACTTACTATAGGTTAACGCACTCATACCGAATAGGTAACAAGACAAGGCAGACCGTTTTATTAAATTTGGGCAAGCTGGAAGGTGTTGAGAAAACTGACCATAAACAACTGGCAAACAGAATAGAAGAGATAATTACAGGTGTTGAAAATTCACTATTCCCTACCATCTCAGATCAAATTGAGGAATTGGCTCATTCATTTGCCAGGAAAATTGAAAAAGAGAAAATTTTTCCTTCAGGAAAAGGAAAAATGATTTCCAAGAAGGTTGAAACAACCAGTCAAAATGTTGATCTGGACAGTATTGAGCAGCTTGAAAGCCGGGATATTGGTGGTGAATGGTTGGTAAAACAGGCATTCGAGAGATTAGCAATCCCTGAAATGTTAGAAACGGTAGGGCTTGACAAAAGCCAAGCAGACATTGCCCAAATGCTTTTGACGGCCAAACTTATACATCCATCAAGCGAACTGGAAACAGAACGCTGGTTAAATGAAAATTCAGCGTCTTTGGAGTTATATGATGGTGCGGAAACAGTATCAAGATATAAACTATACAAGGCAACCACGGAATTGTATAATAAAAAAGAGGCTGTCGATTCTATAATATACAACAATGTTAAAAATCTATTCTCGGGAAGGGATAAGATTATCATTTATGATTTGACGAATATGTATTTTGAAGGTCAAATGTTGTCCAGTAAAAAAGCTGATTTTGGACGTTCAAAACAAAAGCGGTACGATAGACGATTAATCGGCCTTGCAATATCAATTGACAGCATGGGCTTTGTCAGGCACAGTAAGTTTTACACAGGAAATGTGAGTGAGCCCGAAACATTTAAAGATTTAGTTAAGTCAATAGTTGGACAATCATACTCCAGTAGCGAAAAGCCTTTAGTGATAATGGATGCAGGCATCTCAACAGAGGACAACCTAATTGAACTCAGGGAACTCCAATATGACTATGTCTGTGTTAGTAGGACAATACCCCAAGACTACAAAACCTTGTCTGATGGAGCAAAATCAATTGAAGATAATCGTGGCAACAAGATACATTTAACAAAGGTTTCCGTTGAAGGGAAAGAGGATAATTTTCTTCACATAAAGAGCGATCAGAAAGAGATTAAAGAAAGGTCGATGGATGAGAAAATGACCCGTACACTGGAGGCTAAGTTGACATCAATAAACCAGGGGCTATCTAAAAAAGGGACGGTAAAAAAGATTAGCAAAATCCATGAAAGGGTAGGTGGCATCAAAGCAAAACTATCACGAATTGGATGGTTATACAACATTACCTATACCGAGGATACTGATAAGGATATAGTCACTGCAATTAAATGGGAACGGGTTCGGGAACGTGAAAGGCCAAAAGGCGAATACTTTCTTCGGTACACCAAAAATGCTATTGCTGAAGATAAAATATGGGATGCATATAATTTAACAAGAGATGTTGAAGCTGTTTTTAGATGTTTGAAGACGGATTTAAACATCAGGCCAGTACACCACCAGGTCGACCAATACATTGAACCTCATATATGGCTTGGTATTATAGCATACCAAGTGGTTAATTACATTAGAACTAATTTAAATCAGAAAGATATTAACTATAGTTGGTCAACAATAGTTGAAAAAATGCGGAGCATGCAAAGCTCTGTAGTTACAGTCAACAGCGAGAATAATGAGAAGCTTTATATAAAGCTGTGCACAAGGCCAACAAAAGACCAAAAGGATATTTTTGATGCATTGAACTTTAAACATAGGCCATTTGTCAGAAAAACAAAAGTGGTGACCCAAATGTAAAAATACAAAGTGCATCATGCTGTCAAACAGCTTTTTATAGATGCATGTTTGCAAGTTGGGTTAACATCGCGGTCGAAAAGCGTTATCAAGTCGTTGGGAGTTGCATCAACTTGATTTACTTTTAGTACACTGATGGTTTGAGTGTTAACATCAATATTGGTCGATGTGTAACTGGCATCGGGATAATTGTGGTTTGGAAAAAGCTTTTCGAGGCTGTACATATCAAACTCGGCTTCGAGAGCAGGTAGTAAGGGCGAAATTTGTCCGTTAGGTTTCAGTAAGCCTAAATCGATTGTGCGGCACGATGCCAAAATTACAATGCTTGCAAGCATCAAAAGTAGTGTTCGTTTCATAGTATGTTTTATATTTATGTTTATCGGAGGCTGATAAACAATAAATATGCCATAATGATACGATTGTTTACTTTAATTTTTTGCAATCTTTGAAGTTGCTTTTTACCAGCTTGTTAATCTTTTTGATGTCGTCTTTTAATGCCAGGTGTTCACTGCAATCGTATAGTTCAGCAATTGGGTCTTTGTCAACAATGCTGTTCATAAGTTCTTCTATGCTTGGTGCTTGTTGCATTTTTGAATATTCTTCGTAAGTAAACGAAGTGAATGCGGTGCTGAGGCCAATTCCACGGTTGTCGACTAAATAGCCGTTTGCTAGTTGGGTGGGGAGCGCCAGTTCTCCGTTTCGGAATAAATCGCCTGGCGCAGGGTACGAAGTTATGCTTGTTTTCTCACTGTTGAGTGTAACTGGCACCAGATTAATGTATTCGGTTTTTGTTTTGTAAATTACAAAGGGTTCGGTAGCCATGCTTGCATTAAATGTAGTTTGTTTCTGATTGTTGCAGGCAGTCATTAATACTAATATTGTTAGTGCTATCAACTTATTCATGTTTTATAATTTTATGTGTCTCTGAAAACTGATTTCCTTGCAATTTTAAGTAATAAATTCCTGCTTTCAAACCCGAAGCATCAATAGAGAAGTTTTTTTGTGAATTTTTTATTTTTTGTAATAATTGCCCCGAGCAGTCGAAAAGCTCATAGCTTTCAATTATTTGGGGCGAATTGATTTGGATATTGTTTTTGAAAGGATTTGGATAAATGTTGATGTTGTTGTTTGCCAGATTTTGCTCGCTACCGGTATAAATGCTGCGATCAATTTCAATAATAAACGAATACGTGCCGGTTTCTCCCTCGAAATACGAAATTACGCCGAAATATACTTCGCCGCCGTTGTAAAAGGTATATGAGGCAGGCATTTCGTCATCGTACATTTCACTCCATTCGTAGTTTCGATTCGAGTGTGCCCAAATTACATCGCAGGTATATTCTTCGTCGTCGAAAATTGAGCTGTAACTGTCGTTGGCCCTTGCGGTAATGGTGTAGTTATAGCCTTGTGGTAGGTTGATGTAGTAATAATCCTGATCATCGGAATTGTGCAAGTTTGTTTCAAGGGTATAAAAGCCCGAATAGTTGTCTTCGTATTCAACATCAAATTCGTAAGCCATCTCGGTAGTATTGTTGTCTTCGAAGCTGTCGGGGCCTAATGGAGGCAAGGTTACGTTAACTTGAACAGGGTTTTGGTATTCGTGAGGAGCGATTACATATTGGTCGTCGCCACCACCAGGAAAGTGCACCAAACCAATGAGGTAGCTGCCGGGTTCGGCATCGATGTTTGTGCTTGTAAACTGATAGGTGTCGTAATAGTAGCTATCGAGCCCGCCAGCATCAATTACATCGATGGTTTGCACAACGTCGCCTTGGCGGGTAAAAAGTCCGGCACCAAATTCACCTTGATAGGTATAATTGCCAATATTTGCAATACTAGCTGTAATTGTAGCTGCCTGCCCGGTAATAATTGCAGGAGGCGAAATGCGGATGGAGTCATAAAGTATAATTTCCGACTCGGTAAAAGGTGATAGCACTTCAACCTGAATGAAGTTTGAAACGCCTCCGTCGGGTATCTCGGGCAATGCGACCCAGTTATCGCCAACTGCTTTATAGTAAATGCCAATGTAGTACATGCCCGGATAAACCGAAAGACCTTCGCTGTCGAACCAAACATTGTAAACTTTCTGGTTAAGCAATGGTGAATCGGAAAGTGAAAATGTTTCAATAAATTCAACATAGTCGCCGTTTTGATCGAAAAGGGCAGCTCCAAGTTCGCCATTGAAGTCGGATCCCAGATTATAGATTTTTAAATCGATACGGAATTCGTTAAACTGGTAAATGTCGGGGACGGTAATGTCGGAGTAAAGGTAAAGTTCGTTATTGTTGGTTTGTGTTGGTGGTTTTACCCCAACAACAACGCGCTGGTACCAGTTGTAGCTGCCGCCACCGGCACCGGTTCCTAAATCGTAGGGGTTGAATGCATCGGTTGAGTAGTAGCCATCGGCCAAGCCGCCCCAGCCCCAGTTCATGTGAAAAAAGTTGTTGTTGTCGTATCCGTCGGCCACAAATGCATGCCCGCCGCCATCGCCAACACCTGCAAACAATACCGGTAATCCGGCATCAAGATCATTTTTAATAAGCTGTATCCACTGGCTGGTGCTAAGCCCTTCGCGTTGAACGCCCTTTACCGTGTTTACGTTGTACCCAAAATACTTTTTAAAGGCCATTTCGGAACTTGCTCCATTGGTCGTTTTGGCTTCGGTAACCCAGGCCCCGCTGGTGTTTGGGCTGTAGTTCATGTTAACCGATACTCCGCAATGGAACATTAGTGTTGCCACTGCAGCTATTTGCGCAGGAGTTGATGAAGCGTTGAGTGCATTGGGCATGTTGCCCCAGTTGTACGTGGTATTTCCGAAGTTTGCAGTTATATTTCCATAAGTTACTGTATTGTTGGAATGGTAATAAGTATTGATACCGCTACCTTGTTTGGGGTGGTTGTGGTATTTCATTATTTGTGCCATGGCAGTGGCTACGCAACCTGTTACCGATTTCTCGCTGTACCAGTTGGCTTGTGGACAAAGATCGTTGTAATACGGGCTTTGGTTCCATGTAGTTGTCATAAGCGGGTTCACGATATTGGGTGAGGCTTTTGCCAAATTCTGTCCGTTTTCGAGTTGTTGCCATTCATTATTGGGCTTACTGCTTTTGTATTGTGGTAAGTTGCGTAAATAGCGAACTTGTTTTTGGTATTCGTTTACCCATTTCAGAAAATTAACCGGTAAGTTGTTCTCATCGATGTTGCTGTTGGTTGAGTATGCCAAAATAGGGCGAGCCAGATCATCGCCGGCAACCAATACAAAGCTGGTTGATGTGTGTTTGAATAAATAAACATCACCTGGTGCATCAGTATCTTGACCAGCACTTTTTAAACTTCCCATTCTGTTGTTGTGTGCAGGTGCAAGGTCAATAATTTGAAGCTCGCTATTTTTTGCGCTTTTAAGTACATTGTTCTGGCTGTTTAAAAAATTTACAGCAACATTGCGTGCCCTGTCGGGGGTCACTTGTTTTCCCATTAAAACTGTGAATGGGAAAATAATAATAAGCAGCGTTAAAAGAAGATTCTTCATTTACTATTAATTAATCTTTTACACATCTTACACTAAAGCCAAGGTACATAAAGTCAATGTATTCATAGAGCTCTTTACTAGTAGAATGCATGTAATAATTGTAAGCCCATTCGTTTGAACCATCATAATTGGTACTTGTCCACCAACGGCCAACAAAACCAATGTCATCAAAAGAACCTGCAAAATGATTCATGAAAAAGTAACCAGCAGGTAAAGCAGAAAAACCGCTTTTATTGTTTTTAGTTAAATCGTACGCAACAGCACCATATTCCTCTGTATTGTTTTTTTCCCAGTGAGTGGTGGACGCTAATGCTTTTGCTATTTGATAGGAGTTCTCACTATTTTCATATGCGAATTTGTTTACTGCCAAATATTCAACAAGTTCTTTCCACTCTTGGGTGCTTGGTAAGTGCCAACCTTTTGGGCAAACACCTTGCACCTGACTTGGATTTTCTTCACTTCCTTCCTCTCCATCCATTGCAGCGTCCCAATTGTATAGAACGCCATATTTTTTATAGTTTTCAGTTTTAATTGCTTCTTTTACATTAGTGCCGTTATATCCATACACATAATAATATTTTTCACCGTACCATCCATCATTTGCCGGAGAAACTGCCGGTATGTATTTTAAATTTTCAGCCATCCAGGTTTGTTTTCCAATGTTGATGGTTTTATATGTATTATTGTCTCTTCGGTCAGTAAGTGTTCCGTATTTGTGGTCATCTTTAGGTGGTAAAAATTCCCATTGTTTGCCTCCACAGTTTCCTGTTTCTCCGTTACTGTAAAAGTCTATGTTCGCTTCATGATTAAGGTTCGGAGTCCATGGTCTTGTTAGGTTAATGTTTTGTGTTGAGTAATAAGTTTTGGTTCCTGGGTTCATGTAATGACCATCGGTCCATTCAAAACACAAGGTGTATGAGCCTTGCGGTAATTTCCACGAAATTTCGTTACGAGTTCCGGTTTGTCCGGCTGCAAATAGATAGGCTGTAGCATTTTGTTGGTTAAAGTTGCCAAATGTCGGATATTTAAGTTTGGAAGAGATTATTGATACTTTTACAGGTACAGGCATTGAATTACGAATGAGTACTGCTCCATCGCCGTAGTTCATCCTTTGTTGTGCTTGCATACGACGCATTGCATAAAAATAATAAGAGAATTCTTGTGTGAATGTTCTTAC
>DAOSWJ010000129.1:0-8475 GCA_035380005.1 Prolixibacteraceae bacterium
GCGAAGCGATAAGCCCTTAACGGCATCGCGCAACAAATCTTCAGTATTGTTATTAATTGGTTTCATCGTTGTTATATAAGGGTGTACTCAAATAACGTTCGCCGGTATCGCACACAATAGTCACAATTGTTTTTCCTTTGTTTTCGGGTCTTTTAGCAATTTCAATTGCAGCATAAACATTAGCCCCCGACGAAATACCTGAAAATATTCCTTCTTCGAGTGTTAATCTTCGGGCTGTATCAAATGCAACATCGTTTGCTACAGTAAAAACCTCGTCGATAATATTTGTATTTAATATTTTAGGAATAAAACCAGCACCAATGCCTTGTATTTTATGTGATCCGGGGTTTCCTCCCGAAATAACAGGCGAATCGGCAGGTTCAACCACTACCGCTTTAAATGTTGGCTTCAGCTTTTTCAATTCTTCGCCTACTCCGGTTATGGTACCACCAGTTCCAGCACCTGCTACAAAAATATCGATTTTTCCTTCGGTATCGGCCCATATTTCAGGTGCTGTGGTTTTTCGGTGAAAATCGACATTGGCTTCGTTTTCGAATTGCATGGGGATGAACGACTTTTCGATTTGCGAAGCCAATTCGTTTGCTTTAGCAATTGAAGCTTTCATGCCTCCGGTTGCAGGAGTTAGATACAATTGTGCTCCGTATGCCTTTAATATTGCCCTTCGTTCGGGCGACATACTTTCGGGCATTACCAATATTAATTTATAGCTTTTAATGGCACACATCATTGCCAAGCCAATTCCGGTATTTCCACTTGTTGGTTCTATAATGGTAGTCTCGGCATCAATAAGTCCATCGCGCTCAGCAGCAGTAATCATTGCATAAGCCAAACGGTCTTTAACCGAACCTCCAGGGTTCATACTTTCCAACTTTACGTAAACATCGGCCTCGACACCTTGTGTCAACCGGTTCAGTTTCACCAATGGGGTAGCCCCAATTAATTGTGAAATATTATTTACTTTACTCATAATAAATAAATATAGGTTTTATGGAAAAAAGAATTTTTGAAAAAATAACAGAAAGCTGTGCAAAATATTAGCAACAGCAACAACACATACAACAGCAAGAAATGCTGCTGATAATGACCATATTTTTGAAATTTTGCTTCATGTGTTGTAAATGTTATGTAATGTTCTAAAAAAAATTTCGTATTACCAAGAATTTATTACAAGAAATGTTTTTAAATGAAGATTTGTTCACAAAAAAGTTGAATTAATTTTTTTTAAAGCCAAATTATATTCATCAATTAATCTTTTCACAATAACATCAACGGTATCGACTTGCCCGATCAATGAAGCCACTTGCCCTATTTCGAGCTCCCCTTCGGTTAAATCACCTTCAAACATTCCTTTTTTTGCGCGACCTTTGCCAAGCAAAGCCCTTAATTCATCGACACTTGCACCGCTAAGTTCAGCTTGTTCAACTTGTCTGAAGAAATCGTTTTTGATTAACCTTACTGGCGCCAATTGTTTAAGCATCAGCTTAGTTCCGCCTTCGCCTGTTTCAACAATTTGTTGTTTAAATGCCGGGTGCGCCGACGATTCAACCGAAGCTGCAAACAAGGAACCTATTTGCACGCCTTCGGCACCCAGTGCCATAGCTGCCAACATTTGCTGGCCACAGCCTATGCCCCCTGCAGCAATAAGCGGCAACGATGTAGCTTTTCGAACCGAAGGAATTAATGCCATGGTAGTTGTTTCTTCCCTGCCCTCGTGGCCACCGGCTTCGAATCCCTCGGCCACAATTGCATCTACACCTGCTTGTTCCGATTTTATTGCAAAAGCTGCACTTGAAACTACATGGGCAACAACAATTCCGTTATCGTGTAAAAAGGAGGTCCATTTTTTGGGGCTTCCGGCCGACGTGAAAACAACTTTTACACCCTCGGCAACAATTATATCCATTATTTTTTCCTGCTCGGGATAGAGCAAAGGCACATTCACTCCGAAAGGCTTTTGTGTGGCCGCTTTTGCTTTCTGAATGTGCTCTTTTAATGTTTCGGGATGCATTGATCCTGCACCAATTAAACCCAATCCACCTGCATTGCTTACAGCTGAAGCCAAACGCCATCCACTGCACCAAACCATCCCCCCTGCAATTATTGGGAGTTCAATATTAAAAAGTTGCTTAATTCTATCCATTATGATTTTTTTTTTCGCGAAAATAAGATAAAAAAGGCTACCCTTTTTTGGAGCAGCCTTTTCTTTTAAATTTTTAGAAAGCTTATGCTACTGCTTGTCCAATAAGGATTGCAACCAGCAAGGCTAAGATTGCGTACAACTCGGGGAATACGGCCATAATCAAGCTAATGCTGAACACGTTATGTCCAGCACCTAAACCTGCAATACCGTTAGCTGCAACTTGCCCCTGACGAATAGCCGAGAAAAGAGCAACCAAACCCAAGCCCAAGCCAGCACCAAATACAGCACCTGCTTGCAACCAGGTAATTCCGGCTGTAAGAATAGGAGCTAACATAAAGTAGCCGACGAATCCGTAGATACCTTGCGTACTGGGCAATGCGCCCAACAAGAGGTACTGTCCAAACGAGCTTTCGTTTTTCTTCATGGCACCAACTGCTGCGCTACCGCCAAACGAAAGTCCAAATGCACTTCCTATTCCCGATAGGCCCACCATAATGCCAATTCCAATGTAAGCTAATACAATAGGTTCCATAATATATCTGTTTTTATTAATATTTTGCTTCTTCCATTTCGCGGAAAGGCTGGTATGCTTTACCACCTCCGCTAAAGCCGGTATTTTTGTAAAACTCGACAAATGTTAAGCGCAAAGGATGAACAAATGCCCCCAATGCTGCCATAAAAAAGTTAATCGAGTGACCTACCAACAAAATTAATACAGTTAGCAATTGGCTTACAACAGGCACATTACCTGTTAGATCGAAAGCCAACTGGTTAAAAACATTTCCTAAAATTGCACTCGAAAGCCCTAAGGCAAACAAACGGATATACGACAAAACATCACCCAATAAACCGGTTACTGTTCCGTAAGTATCCCAAAGACCCAAGCCAAGGTTAAGGAAAATATTTTTCCCAGGTGAGTTGAAAAACAATGCCAAAACACCGCCAATTGCTCCAAAACCGATCATAAAATACTTTGCCAAATCGGCACTTAGCATATTGGTTTTCGACAAACCAAAGCTACCGCCTACCCCAACAATTATCACAATCCAACCTATGGTTGAGAGTGCATGCATTATTCCATCTAATTTAATGGCACGCGCAGCTTTAAGGCACATTCCAAATACAATTTGAATAATGCCCAACACAACTGAAAACACCATTAACTGATTCTGATCGAGCATTATCGCCTTAAATTTTTCGAGCCATGCAATATCTAGGTCAACAAGCATAACCCCAAAGAAAGTTCCACCTACAATACCCATTAAAACGGTAGCTATTCCAAACAAAAAACCTAGTTTCCATATGGGTTTCATATTTGGTTTTGCTTTTCGCATCATGAACAAAGTAGCCAGCATAATTATTAATCCATAACCTGTATCGCCCAAACAAAATCCAAAAAATAGCATGAAGAAAGGAGCAAAAAACGGTGTAAGGTCAATTTCGCGATAATTAGGCAATGAATACAATGAACCCACCAACTCGAAAAGTTTGCTAAATGCGTTGTTTTTCAATAATACAGGTACATTATCTTTTATTGTTGGTTTATTGCGAAGATAAAATACACCAAGCTGATCGAGCATTTCAACAAGACCATTTTCCTGATCCTCGGGTATCCACCCTTCAATAACTTTCACTTTGTTGTCGGCCTCGTTAGTGCCTTGCAATACTACATTTTTGAAATCAATTTCGGCTTTGTTCTTATTTTCAGCCTCATTCAAAACTTGAATACCAGATGCAGCTAAGTAATTCAATTCAGCATTGATCTCGTCAATCTCAATTTCAATTTCTTTTCGCGAGGCATACAATTCTTTGATGTTTTTTTCGGGAAGTTTCATCAAATCGGCCTTAATATCGGGTGCTTTATCCGAATCGCCGATGATTACGAAATACACAATTGCGCCTATCCTGCTAATTTCGAAAAGGTTATAATCGGTTTTCCATTGAAGGTCGAACGAGGATTTTGAACAAGCAAAGAAATGAAAAAACCTACCTGCTTGCTTTAAATCTGAAATTGTTTTCCACGAAAATTTACCCCATGGTTCGAGCAAAGATATCTCTTTGTTAACTGCTTGAATATCGGCTTTTTTCAATTCAATTTGTAGCCGCAGGTATTTAATTTTTTCAACAATACTGGCAGCATCGAGTGCATGCGAAATCTCTGCTTCTTCCACCTTACGCGATTTCAGAAATTTAATGGTTTCGGCTATTTGCTGTTGAAATTTTACGATGTTCGCTATTTCAGTATCTTGTATTACGCCTTCTTCCCTTTCTTTTATATGCACAATTCCAGCTTTACGGATTTGCTCAAGAAAACCGATATAATCGTTGTGATAAATCAGGAAAGTATATTTTAACATATTGGCAATCATACTTCTGCCTCCTTATTTTGCTGTCTTTCTTTAACAATTTTCTGAGCCGATTTCGAAAGGTTTTCTTCGTCTTCCATAAACCGCTTAATTTTTCTGATGGCATCCTCATAACCCGGTATTTGAACTTTTTCAAAGAGGTTTACCTTTTGGGTTGTTTTTTTACGGGCATGTTCCAACAACATCATTTTTTGCGAAAAAAATTCTCTTTCGATGCCCACCTGTGCCAGTTCTTTTACTAATTCAATTCCATCGGGATACCAAGCAGGTTTACTAAAAAGGCTAAACGAACCAATCTGAAAATCAAGTCCATCAAGAATTGGTGTTCGAACTCCGGCAATTTTTTTAACCGTCATTTTAACATCATCAACCTTTACCAGTTTAGTATCGAACTCGCCCCAAAGAGCAACCATATTCTCGTAGCGGTTAATTCTTTCTTCGAGCAAAATTTCGAGCCTTTTAACTTCGGTTTTTGCTTTTTTAACTTCAACCCTTAAAGCACTTTCCTTGTTCTTGATGGTAGGCAAAGCCCTCACCCTAACTTTTAGTTGCTTTTCGAGTTGCTGCAACGATGTTTTATTAAACTGGTATCGTATGGTCATATTTAACTTCCTTCAATAAAATTGGACAATAGCCTTTAGAATTCTAGTTTTCGGGCCAATATTTATCCATCAAATCTTTCTTAATAGCTACTTCTTCTTTGGTAAAATGCTTGGCAAATAATTTCCAGCCGTTATTTAGCATTTCGTCGGTACCTATGTTAACATCAATGGCCAACAGGTCGTTAGCATATTCTTTAGCAAAAGCAAGTGTACGTTCGTCGTAATCGGTCAAATCGAAACCGTTTTCCATTTTAGTACGAGCATTAGCAGCATCGGCATATAAACGAACAGATGCATTCATTACCTGCGGATGGTCTTGTCGTGTTTTCTTTCCAATAACCAACTGCTTTAAGCGCGATAATGAACGGAACGGGTCAACTACAACTTTTCCGATTTCGTTTTCGCGGCGCAAAAACAGCTGTCCTTCGGTAATATAACCTGTATTGTCGGGAATAGCATGTGTAATATCGCCCCCCGAAAGTGTTGTTACAGCAATGATTGTTATTGAGCCCCCATCGGGGAATTGCACTGCTTTTTCGTAAATTTTTGCCAGGTCGGAGTAAAGCGAACCCGGCATCGAATCTTTCGAAGGTATTTGATCCATACGGTTCGATACAATAGAAAGAGCATCGGCGTATAGGGTCATATCGGTAAGCAATACCAAAACACTTTGATTTTTTTCAACAGCAAAATACTCAGCAGCTGTAAGTGCCATATCGGGTACCAATAAACGCTCAACCGGTGGATTTTCGGTTGTATTTACAAACGAAATGATACGATCGAGTGCACCGGCATTGTCGAAAACGTTTTTAAAATAGAGGTAATCGTCGTTAGTGAGCCCCATACCGCCAAGAATAATTTTGTCGGTTTGTGCCCTTAGAGCAACCATTGCCATAACCTGATTGTAAGGTTGATCGGGGTCGGCAAAGAATGGAATTTTTTGACCCGAAACCAGAGTATTGTTCAGGTCGATACCTGCTATACCGGTTGCAATGAGTTCAGATGGTTGTTTGCGCCTAACCGGGTTTACCGAAGGGCCTCCAATTTCACGTTCTTCGCCATCAACAGCCGGCCCACCGTCAATAGGATCGCCAAAAGCGTTGAAAAACCGACCGGCCAATTGGTCGCTTACTTTTAAAGTAGGCACTTTGCCCATAAAAACCACCTCGGCATTGGTTGGTATGCCCTCGGTTCCACCAAAAACCTGAAGGGTAACTTCATCGCCCATAATTTTCACAACCTGGGCCAAACGTCCATTAATTTGAGCAAGCTCTTCGTTACCAACACCTTGCGCATGAAGCGAGCAAGTAGCCTTGGTTATTTTCGAGATTTTGGTATATATTTTCTGAAATGCTTTTGTTGCCATTATGCTTCCCTCCTTTCGTTAATAATTGCTGTCAACTCCTTATCGTAATCATTGAACGAATTGGATTTAAATTCGGCATAATTCATTTGCCTTAACTGGTTAATAATGCGCTTAAAATAGCTATCGACTTCGGTAAACGAATCGAAGGAGAAATTGGTTTTGCAAATGTCCATTACTTTACGGAGCATGAACTCTTGCCTATCGAGCGGTGTGAGCATATCAATATTATCGAAAGCATCTTGTTGAAGAATAACAAAATCGATTATTTCGGATTTCCAAAATCGAATATGGTAATCGATGGGGACACCATCGTCGCCCAAAATATTGATTTGTTCACTCACTTCCTGTCCGCGTAACAAAATGGTTTTCACCTCGTTCACCAGCCCAATCCAATCGGCGCTGATTAGTTTTGCCACATATTCTTCAAACTCGGGGTATTCGAGGTATTTCGAATACGAATCGATTGGGTTAATTGCGGGATATCGTTTCCCATCGGCACGGCTTTGCTGCAAAGCATAAAAACAGCGAGCAACTTTTTTGGTCGATTCGGTTACCGGTTCTTTCAGGTTACCACCTGCAGGTGAAACGGTTCCGATGAAAGTAACCGACCCTTCGGCACCATTATTCAGGTAAACAAAACCTGCACGGGCATAAAAGTTGGCAATAATTGCCGAAAGGTCCATTGGGAATGCATCCTGTCCGGGAAGTTCTTCGAGGCGGTTCGACATTTCGCGCAGCGCTTGTGCCCAGCGTGAAGTTGAATCGGCCATAAGCAACACCTTGAGCCCCATTGTACGGTAGTATTCTGAAAGGGTCATTGCAGTATAAACCGAAGCTTCTCGAGCTGCAACAGGCATGTTCGACGTATTGGCAATAATTATTGTACGTTCCATCAATTTCCGCCCTGTGTGCGGATCTTCCAACTCGGGAAACTCGGTAAAAATTTCAACCACTTCGTTGGCACGTTCGCCGCAAGCAGCAATAACTACAATATCGGCTTCGGCTTGTTTTGAAATAGAGTGTTGCAATACGGTTTTACCGGTTCCAAAAGGCCCTGGAATAAAGCCAGTTCCACCTTCAACTATCGGGTTTATTGTATCGATTGTACGCACACCGGTTTCGAGCAATTTAAAGGGGCGTGGTTTTTCGCGATATGCCATAATAGGCCTTTTAACCGGCCATTTCTGAATCATAGTCACTTCAACAGTTTCCCCTTGATTGTTCTCGAGTGTAGCAATGGTATCTTCAATTTTGTATTCGCCTTTGTCAACAATCGACTTTACGGTGTAACTTCCTTCAAAAGTGAAAGGCACCATAATTTTGTGGGGTTGGTTATTTTCATCAACCTCGCCAAGCCACGATGCGGCTTCAACAATATCACCAACTTTAGCAATAGGTTTAAAATCCCACAATTTTTCTTTGTCGAGCGGATATGTATATTCACCCCTTTTTAGAAATACCCCGGTCATTTTGTCGAGGTCGTTTTGCAAGCCGTCGTAGTTGCGCGATAAAAGCCCCGGGCCCAGCACTACCTCGAGCATGTGCCCAGCAAACTCAACAGGGTCGCCCACCTTTACACCACGTGTGCTTTCGAAAACCTGAATGTAAGTTTGCGCTCCGTTCACTTTAATCACCTCAGCCATTAAGCTGGTTTCATCAAGCTTGATATAGGCAATTTCGTTTTGAGCTACCGGACCATCGGCTTCAACAATTACAAGGTTGGCAATAATTCCTTTTACAGTTCCTTTTGTTGACATATTTACTTCTTATTTATTATCAAATAGTTATAACACAAGCAGTTTTATTTTACTTTTTGTATGGTAAATTCGTTCGGAAATTCAAACGAATGTTGCAAACTGCTTATCATCTCGCGGAATACTTTTAAACCGCTTTCTTTTTCGAGTTTAACCCAGCGACTTAACAACTGTAAGCGAACCAGATAAACAAAAATATGTTCTACATCGAAATAATGAAAAAACC
>DAOSWJ010000130.1:0-6275 GCA_035380005.1 Prolixibacteraceae bacterium
CGTAAGCAAAACCTTCGTTGCCAAGTTTTTCAGTAATAATATTTCCATCAACAATACCTTCAAAAAACATTTCGTGCTTATCGATGATCAACGAAATTACAGTTCTAAAACGTGCTTTGCGGTTATTTATTTTGTCGAGTTCAAAAAGCAGCTTATCCATATTATCGGAAGAGCTTTTTTGGGTGCCTGCATAACGGGCTGAATATACTCCCGGCCGCATACCCAGCGCCTCAACTTCGAGGCCTGTATCGTCGGCAAAACAGTTCATTCCATAGTTTTGGGCTACATACTGTGCTTTAATCAATGCGTTGCCTTCGAGTGTTTCGGCTGTTTCTGGTATGTCTTCAGTACAGCCAATATCAACAAGGCTCAATATTTCGAATTTATCGGCCAACATACTGCGTACTTCGTTAAGCTTGTGTTGATTATTGGTTGCAAAAACTATTTTCTTCATTTTATTTACTCGTTACAGGCTTCTAAAAGCCTTTGTTTGTCAATAATTGTTACCTGTTTGTACCTTATGTCGATTATCTTATCGTCCTGCAATTGTAAAAAAGCTCGTCCGATTGAAGGCCGCGCCACACCAAAAAGTTCGGCCAACTCGTTTTGTGAATGTTTAAGTTTGAAACTCGATTGTTGATGCGACTCATCGATAAGGTAATTGGCAATTTTAGCCCTTAAAGCTTTAAAAGAATGGAAACGAAGTTTTTCGGACAAAAACTGCGCCCTCGACGACACCATTCCCATAAAATTTTGCAGCACCACATCGTTCAACCTGAGTAAACAGAGCAATTCAGGCTTAGGAATTATCAAAAATTTCACATCGGTTAAAGCAGTAATATTAACAGGGAAAACTGTTCGCTTGCCAAAAATAAATGCTGATGCCAAAACACGTGGAGCATCCATATCTTCAATTTTAAGGCTTTTCCCGGCTTGGTTCAACATTTCGCCTTTTACACTTCCTTCAATCAATAGCATCAACCTGTCGCAGTTCTCGCCCTGGCTAACAATCAAAGTATTTTTCAAAAATTGTTTTCGTTGAAAAGTTATTTTCGAAAGCAAAATATCAATTTCATCTTCATTTAAGCCCTTGAACAACGATGTTGATGTTAATTTGATTTCCATTCAAAAAATTTTTTCAAATGTAACAAATGTGACAAGTTTTTGGGCAAGGCAAAAGTAGTTTTGTATCGTAATTTAATTTAAATGGTAATGATAAGGGAAATTGTAAGAATTGACGAAGATTTATGTAACGGATGCGGACTATGCGTGCCCAACTGCCACGAAGGTGCATTGCAAATTATTGATGGAAAAGCGCGACTGGTAAGCGATTTACTTTGCGACGGACTTGGAGCATGTATTGGCCACTGTCCCGAAGGTGCCATTACAATTGAAAAGCGCGAAGCTGTTGCCTACAACGAAACCGAGGTCATGAAAGACATGGTTATTAAGGGCAAAAATACCGTAGTTGCACACTTAAAGCATTTACACGACCACAATGAAATTGCTTTTCTGAATGAGGGATTCAACTATCTGAGGAACAACAAAAGCAATGTATCATTTAATATCGATGATGTAATTGACGAAGTACTGAATACCAAACCACAAGCAAACGAAGGCTGTGCCACTGGCGGTTGCCCCGGATCAAAACCTGTTGCTTTTGAAGCTGCCGGCTTTAGTTTGGCCGGTAACACGCAAGCACAACCATCGCAATTGAGGCAATGGCCTGTTCAACTTCACCTTATCAACCCGATGGCTTCGTATTTCCAAAAAAGCGATTTGTTGGTTGCAGCCGATTGTGTTGCTTTTTCGATGGGTAATTTCCACACCGAATGGCTAAAAGGAAAAAGTTTGGTTATTGCTTGCCCAAAACTCGATTCGGGAGCCGAAAGTTACATCAATAAACTGGCCATGCTAATTGACCAGGCCAAAGTGAATACCATCACCGTTATGATGATGGAAGTGCCTTGTTGTGGCGGTCTGCTCCGTTTGGTGCAAGAAGCCAAACAAATGACCTACCGCAACGTTCCGGTTAAAGCATTGGTGATAAGCATTAAAGGTGAGATACTAAGTGAAGAATGGGTATAATATTATGATGCTTTCGAAATAACACATTATTTGTATTTTTGCCCCCATGCAAATTGGTAATATCGAATTGGGAAAACGTCCGCTCTTCCTGGCACCCATGGAAGATGTAACATACAAATCGTTCCGTTACATGTGTAAAAAATACGGAGCCGATGTAATGTACACCGAATTTATTTCGAGCGAAGCACTTATTCGCGACGTTAAAAAAACGAAGCTTAAAATGACTTTGTTCGATTTTGACCGCCCTGTTGCCATTCAAATCTTTGGACACAACATCGACTCAATGGTTGAAGCAGCCAAAGTAGCCGAATCGTTCAATCCCGATTTTATCGACATCAATTATGGTTGCCCAATGAAACGTATTGTTAAAAAGGGAGCAGGTGCCGGCATGTTGCTCGATGTACCCAAAATGGTTGAAATGACACGCCAAATTGTTAACGCTGTTAAACTTCCTGTAACGGCAAAAACACGTTTGGGCTGGGACGAGCATACAAAACAAATAGTTGATGTTGCCGAACGCTTGCAAGATACAGGAATAAAAGCACTGGCCATACATGGCCGTACACGCAGCCAGCTATACACCGGAGAGGCCGACTGGAGCCTCATTGGTGAGGTGAAAAACAATCCTCGAATGCATATTCCAATAATTGGTAACGGTGATATCACAGGCCCTTTAAAAGCCGAAAAGCTATGGCAACAAACCGGTGTGGATGCGCTAATGATTGGCCGTGGTGCCATTGGCCGGCCGTGGATTTTTAAAGAAATCAAACATTATTTCGAAACCGGCGAAATACTGCCACCACCAACTGTTCCCGAGGTTGTTCAGAATGTAAAAGATCAGCTTACCATTTCGGCCGAATGGAAAGACGATGTGCGCAGGGCAATTTTTGAAATGCGCCGCCATTTTGCCCGTTACTTTCCGGCTTTGCCCAACTTCAGGGATTTAAGAGTTGAACTGCTCCGTTCAGAAGAATACGATGACGTGATAAGAATATTAGATTTGATTACTGAGCGTTATTTCGACACCCGTGTTGATTACTCAAACATCAGCTTGAAATAGCTATTTTTTAAGGTTGATAAATTACCGTACGGAATGTTTGCTGCCCGTTAGCGCTCAGCTTTAGAATTAACATACCTGCACCAATACCCAATTGCTGTAGATCGACAACTGCCCTGCCAATTGAATTTTCTCCATAAACCTTTGACCCGGCTATATTGTAAATCTCAACATCGACGCTTTGCCCATCAAATCCTTCAATATTTAAAAATTGGCTAACAGGATTAGGGTATACACTTAACCCGCTAAACAGATTATCATCATAAACATCGTCGGAAAGCTTAAAGCGCGTATCGTCGGCAAAAGGAGACCCGTGCATAAATGTCGAAACTTTCCAAAAAATATCGTTGGCCGGATCGCCAATTGGATAAACTTCGGCAGCCGCCATAGTATAACCTGTACCTGCACAAGCTGCATACCAAGTGTTTTGTTGCGAGTAAGCAAAGGGGGCAACAATGCGACCATCGTCGGCAATAATGGCAATCACTTCGCCATCGTTCGAGAACGCTTTTTTGAAAATAGCCGATGCGCTTTTACCATAACGTTCGAAAAACCATTTTGAATTGGCTGCAACAACATAAAACTGATTGGGATACAAAACAGCATTGGGCGGAAACTGAAAATCGATTGCAGAATAAAACTTCAACCGCGATAAATCGACAGCGTAGCCACCAATATTTTTAAATTCAATAAATTCAAATTTTTTCCCCGAAATGGTATCGGCACCAACAATCGAATCGGGAGGCCAAAAATACAGCTCGGTAACTTGCAGGTTGAAATAATCTTCGTAATGCTTCACCAAATTGAGAGTGCTTAAAGCGCTCCATTTCGATCCTCGTAACACCCTCACATTAAAAATGGTTGTTCCATTTACAGCAAACAATTCATCAGAGTTAACCAAACGTGCATCGGGATTTACCGTACCACCAACTAAACGAGGGTCGGTGCCATTGGTGGTTACATATACTTTATCGGTTGATGTTAACGAAGCAATATTTACTTGTGCTCTTTGCTGGAAATATACTTTTTCGCTTTCAGCTTTAACACCATCGACTTTAAATACTACTGTTGAAACCGAAGGAAATAAACCGGCATCGATGAGTTGATCGACAACAATGTCGGTACGGTAAGGAAAAAACTCGCTGCACACCGACTCTATTTCGGGCAGCCAGTGGCCATCCTTTGTGTATGGGTTATTGCCACGTTTTGCATCACCCCAACGGGCCGATTCAGCAATTATGGCTGTTTCGATTTGTTTAGCACGTTCCATAAAACGCTCTTCGGCTTTATGAGGCGTAAAAACACCATCGTTAAAGAAATGCTTGTAAGCTCTGTCGGCAAAACGAAGCCTGTATTCGGCATTTTCGCTCAATTTTTGATGCAGCCATTGAGGATGAAATTTATTGAAATTATCGACATACATTCCATTAGGCTCAACACGGTTTTCATAAAGGCCTTTACCCGGGCTTAAGGCTTCGTGCATAAGGCTGTGTTCGGCATCGTGGTTAAAAAAAATGAAACCTTGCGATTTATCGTCGCGCCTATAAAGGGCATAAAAATTATTTGGATCGCGGTTGCTTCTAAAAGCCGAGGTTGGAGCATCGAAATTACCCGTATAAAAAATGGAAATCATGTAATCGATAAGATTATCAATGTCGAGCAGTTTTTCCAGTCCTTTAACCTGCACTCCATTTTTATCTTTTCCTTCGAGGGCATAATAATCGGCATTGTTTTTAAACCCTTTTTCGCATTTCCGCCAAAGATTTTCCCAAGCATCGAGGTTCCCATCGGTAACTTCAATATCGTACTGATAACTGTCGGTATTCACTTTAACCACATCGTAATCGTCGGTGCTGCCACCAAAGTACGATTCGCCAAAACGCGCTTCGGAGCGTTCCTGTGTTTGATAAATCCCCCAATACATGCCATTTAAATACAAGTGATAATAACGACTTCGGGTATATGGCTGTCCCATATCGCGCTGCGAATCGCGAGAGAAAACTTCCCTTACCATTGTATTGCGGCTTTGCCCGTTGCTCCATGCATAATTTTGTGCGCAACGCAAATCAATTTTATCAAATTCACTAACCCCTTCAGTTTCAAACAAGGGGTAATCAAGTTTTGCAGCGCCATATTCTTCCCTAAAAAATAAGCGAAAAGCATGTTTGGGATAATCGTTGTGACGGCTCCATCCACCTCTGATCCTCAATCCGGCATTCACATTGAACGCTGATATTGAATTGGCATTAATGAGTTCGACCGAACAAAAACGTTCCCACTCGGGACCATGCCCCCAAGCATTAACGTAAATACCTTTTTCGGAATCGAAAAGTGCGTCTAGATCGGTTACCACCGAAATCGAAGGAATTGCTTTAAGTGCAGCGGCCATTTGATTCCGGTATTGGGGGCTATTGGTAACATCATCGTCCATTTCGAGATCAATAATCTGGCCGTTCACGTTAAAAGTTGGCCAATTACCTCCCGGATGCTTTTGTTTTATCACTTCGTTCAAAAAAATGTATGTATTTGTAACCGGCAGCTCAATTTCATCATTTGAATTTTTTAATGCTGCACGAACAATAAAACAGGGTGTTTTAGGCCGTCCCGAAGTAAAAGTCGGATTAATGCTAAGCTCTTTAAATTTGCCACCTTGCCTAGCAGTTGACGATGTTTGCGGGTTGCTGCCATCAATGGTATAAACAAAATCAAAACGATCATCGGGAACCGATAAACTCAATGTAAAAAAACTTTCATAAAACCCGGCTTTGTGGCTAAAAACAACTTGAAGCGAATCTGTACTATCGGCTGATTGTGCTGCAACACTTAAGCCACACAACAAAAAAATATAAACACTTATCAAGTATTTAAACGGTTCAATTTTGAGCTTACTATTATTGATCATCGGTTCTGTTCGAAATGTTTTCAGGTGCAAAATAACAAAATATTAAACGGTTATTTTAAAATCGTATTTATAAGCCTTATTTTTGATTGCATAAATACTTCAAAAAGAAAAAAATGACAACTCTTGGCAAAAACAAAAACTTTGAATCATTTTTCACGATAAAGGGCTTTGCCTTGTTGCTAGGCTTTTTTACAATTGCTTTTTGGAGTTACACTTTTTCTTTCGAAT
>DAOSWJ010000130.1:6375-8441 GCA_035380005.1 Prolixibacteraceae bacterium
TTGTTGCTAGGCTTTTTTACAATTGCTTTTTGGAGTTACACTTTTTCTTTCGAATTCCTCAATTTCGACGACAACACTTTTATCACCCAAAATAAAGTAATTGCCGACACCAATGCACCAATTTCGGAACTGTTACAATATAAACTTGGCCAACGCGATTACTTTCCAGTTTCGTTCATTTTTTGGCGTGTTTTGAACGAAATATTTGGTTTTAATGCTTTTGTTTTTCACTTGAGCAATGTAATTCTTCATGCAGCAAATGTTGTACTTGTTTTCTTTTTCTGCATACGTAT
This sequence comes from Prolixibacteraceae bacterium, assembly GCA_035380005.1. Lineage (GTDB taxonomy): Bacteria > Bacteroidota > Bacteroidia > Bacteroidales > Prolixibacteraceae > Roseimarinus. Next base: position 6,669 of record DAOSWJ010000130.1, read on the forward strand.
TTTTGGGACAATTGCACTAACCGACAAGCGAAAAAAATGGCTGGCATCATTAGTGGCATTGGCGTTTAGCATCCACCCGCTACATGTTGAGTCGGTTGCATGGGTAATCGATTTAAAAGACATGCTTTTTACTTTTTTCTATTTAAGCGGAATGCTTTTGTATTTTAAGTGGTTAACATCACACAAAAAATCTTTTTATTGGCTCAGTTTGCTATCGGGCACATTAAGCATTTTTTCAAAATCGATGGGCATTACGTTTATTGGGGCCTTATTGCTCATTGATTTGCTCAACAAACCACAATCCCGTATATCGAAATTGAAGCACTACCTGCCTTTTTTAATCATAACTGCTGCTGGTTTTTGGCTATTTGGGATGCTTGGCAACCCCTTTGGCCTATTTGAAGAAACACTTGCACCCAAACAAGCTGCAAATCCCTTTTACCCATCAACCATCGACCAATTTCCTCAAATCATTAAAGTGCTCTTTATAGCAGCTTTCAGGGTTTTCTTCTGGATAAAACAATTCGTTTTAGCTACATCGCAAACCGTATTTTACCCCCGAACATTTTTGCTCAACCAATACAAAAACCTATTGCCTTTGTTGCCATTTTTGGGGATCATTGTATTAAGTGCACTTGTATGGTTTCAACGAAAGAATAAAATTGCCCTTGCTGGTGCAAGTTTTTTCCTGATCAGCATTTCGCCTGCATTAATCCAAACCGACTATACTTTGGCCACTTTTGTGCCCGACAGGTACATGTACTTGCCGATATTGGGTTTGTTGTTGTTACTTGTAAGCTTTTTGAACAAATTAAAGGTGAAAGCTGCCTTTTCGGTTGCAGTAGTCATTTTGTTGATTTGGGGCAGCATTTCGGTGCATTACATGCCTGTATGGAAAAACTCTGAAAAATTATACAACCAAGCACTAAAAATTGACGAAAATAATGTTGAACCAAGGCTTAACAGGGCAAGCTATTATTTGGCCAACGAGCAGGACGAAAAAGGCCTGGCCGATTTGCAAATACTCATCGATCGTTATCCAAAGCTTGAAAAACCCTATTACAACCGGGCTGTTTATTACTTTTTAAAGAAAGATTACGAGAAAGCAATACCCGATTTAGATAAAGTATTGAGTATTGACACTTTGCATTTCGAAGGCTTGGTGAACAGGGGAATTGCACATTTAAGGCTTAAACAACTTTATGAAGCACACAGCGATTTCTCAAAGGCATACGATATAGATTCAAATCATTTTGTTTTAAACAAAAACATTGCAAGTATGTACAACAAAGCCGAGAACCACAATACAGCACTTATATTTGCCCAAAAGGCGCTTGAAACAAACCCCGACGATACCGACCTGCTAAGGATAAAAGGGGTAGCCCTGTATTTTGGCTTACAATTTAACCAGGCAATTGAAACATTCGACAGGGTAATTGCATTAAAAGATGAATACGATGAAGTATGGTACTTCAGGTCGAAAAGCCTGTATGAAACCGGACAGTTCGAGGAGGCTAAAAAGAGCGTAGATAAAGCCATTGAAAAGGGCTATGAAGCAGAATTGCTCTACCTCGATATACTCGGCAAAAAACTTGAAAAAACTAAATAATTATGAGCTATTAAATAATATTTGCTCAAAAGCTAAATTTTTATGTATATTTGAAACTTATAATTAACAAGTTAACTCTTAACAATTAAACCATTTACAATATGAAGAAAAACTCAACCTTAATGTTAATGCTAGGCTTGATTCTGACTTTATCGGCCTCGGCT
>DAOSWJ010000131.1:0-8414 GCA_035380005.1 Prolixibacteraceae bacterium
CGGGCATGGCAAAAGTATCGACCATTGCATCGAATTCGATATAATGATAAGGCAAAGCCCATGCGCCGTAATAGCCACAACTGGCAACATAAAACAGCTGACAATCGGACTCAATCAAAGGAAGATTCCACGATAAATTGTTACCTGAATGATTTGTTGTAACTCCATTCCAAGGACTGGCACCTGAAGGCAAAGTGCCAGAACTGCATGGCGGATTGTAATGATTAGCAACATAGTACGATTCATTTCCTATGTAAGTAAAATTACTGTGCAATACATCTTGAAGGCTTGCCCCAATTAAATCGGCACTTCCGATATTCTGTACCCTCAACCTGAACCGAACAATATCGCCTGGCTCGTAGCTTTCAGCCGGAGAACAAATATCTTTCACCAAACAAGGTATTGGTTCACCCTCGTTAACCACCATGGTTACACAAGCATCGTTTAAGGTAAGCGAATTCGACAAACCATTAAAGCTGGCACAGTTTTCAATTTGTGTACCGGTAGGATTGTTATCAACCGTGAAATAGATATACATATTGATCCAGCTGTTAACTGGTAAAGTACCGTTCATTTGTAATTGCAAGGTACTTGGTGGCGAGGTAAAGTTATGCGTTGTATTCCCAATAACATTCAACAAAACGATATTTCCGTCGGCATATAAATCGAGCATGTTACCGGCTGTTCCTCCGCTAACCATTACACTGTTCACGGTTATTCCGGCCGGCACAACATCGTCGATATTAAAAGCCGACAGCGGGGTATTGCCATTGTTATAAAAAGCAACCCTGTAATAACCGTCGCAACCGGGTACCCTGTTGGTTAGGTAGATGTATTTGCGGAAAAAAGCCGATTGGTTGGCAACAACCTCGGTAACCTCAATACAAGTTTGGTTACTGATGTGGCTCACCTGTTGTAAACAAATATCGGCATTGAGTGTAAATTGATTGTTTACAATTGTTCCATTGGGGAAAGTAGCTGCCGGATATTCAATTTGCACATCGATATAATAATATGCATAAGCAACGGTTGCATCGAGGTTGCCAATATTCCAGGTTATTGTATTGCCCGTTTGACTTGCAGTTCCGGCATTTCCGGTATAAGAAAGCATTTGCGCCCCTGTAGGCAACACATCGGTGACTACAGCATTCGAGGCACTAAGCTGCCCATTTGTGTTTCCCCAATACGGGCTGTTTTTATTAATTGATAACCTGTATGTAACTGTCGATCCGGCATTCATCAAATAACCGCACGAACCACCTGTAGGATTTACAACAGCACCGTTCAGAATTGCTTTATTAGCTTTCCAAGGGTCGTCGGCAGTTGCTGCTGTACTCACAAAAGGTGTGTATTGCCATTTGTCGCCAACCAATATACCTGCCCTGTTTCGAGCAGAAGTACCCGGACAGGTAACACCGGCAGGAAAACGCACCACAATGGTAAACGAACCCGAATGTGCCGTGCCAGCAGGCAAACCCGTTAACGAATAACTAACCGTGTTGCCACTGATGTTAATTAGCGGCGGAACACCGCTTACATTCGATGGTGGAGGAACACTAACAACCTGTAAAGCAGGAGGAACCACATCTTCGATATAAACCGAAGTTTGCCCGGCCGGCACAGTAAATAATATTGTATAGCTAAAATTTACACCACTTGGTATGCTGGTGTTGCTCACAATTTTCTTTAACGAAAAACCATTTTCGGACCACTCGGCCTCGTTACTAACTCCTTGTGCCTGTACATTAGGTATCGACACAAAAAAAGCCATTAAAACAACTAATGACTTTATAATTACACTATAAGATTTTTGAAAAAAACCATCAACAAAAGCACTAATTATATGCCTGTTGATTACTCGCGGGGAAAACTGAAGTATTGATCGTAACATACGCATCTGTTTTAAAGTTAGGTATTTATGGTGTTTGTTGAATCAAATATTGATCCAATAACTCCATATCCTAACAAAACAGTAGGATATATTGTTTTGATTATTAGCGAAAAATTAGAAAATTTTAAAAACTACTCTTTTTCACTTAATTCGAGCCAACGCAGTTCTTTTTCATCGAGCAGCTTTTTTATTTTGTTGTAAAGGTTTGATTTTTCGAGCAATGTTTCGTGATTGAGTTCGCCCGAACTCATTAATGTTTCAAGTTCAGCTTTTTCGGTACCAAGCTTTTCGAGATCGGTTTCGAGTTGTTCAAGTTCACGTTTTTCGTTAAATGAAAGTTTGTTATTTAGTTTCGGCTTTGGTTTTTCAGTAGTTTTTTCGCGCTTTTCGGCATTTGCCTCATCGCGTTTTACTCTTTCCTCCTCATCTTTGTAATCGCGATAGATGGTATAATTTCCGGGAAAATCTTTCAAAACCCCATTTTGATCGAAAGCAAAAACATGCTCTACAATTTTGTCCATAAAAAAGCGGTCGTGGCTAACAATAATCACACAACCGTTGAAACGCTGAAGGTATTCTTCGAGCACGTTCAGAGTCATTATATCGAGGTCGTTGGTAGGCTCGTCGAGGATCAAAAAATTGGGGTTTTGCATGAGAACCGAACAAAGGTACAAACGGCGTTTTTCGCCACCACTAAGGGTTTCAACCTTACCGTGTTGTGCTTCGTAGCTAAACAAAAAATGGGTAAGCAACTGCGATGCGTTCCATTTGAGCCCTCCGCCCAATTCAATGTATTCGGCTATATCGTGAATTACATCAATCACCTTCATATCGGGTGAAAACTGGATACCTTCTTGCCTGTAATAAGCAAATTTGACGGTTTCGCCAATTTCGATATGGCCTTGGTCGGGCGCTAAATTTCCGGTAATAAGATTTAAGAAGGTACTCTTTCCAGTTCCGTTTTCACCAACAATGCCCACTTTTTCGAAACGCGCAAACTTGTAGCTGAAATTATCGAGCACTTTAAGCGATCCAAAACTTTTGCTAATATTATAAATATCAATTACTTTTTTCCCTAACCTCGAAGCTTTAATGTTTAATGCAAGTTGTTCTTGTGAAAGGTTTTGCGAAGCTTTGGCTTTTAACTCAAAGAAAGAATCGATACGGTATTTGGCTTTGGTGCCGCGTGCTTTCGGCATACGGCGCATCCATTCTTGCTCGGTACGCATAATGTTGCGGGCTTTTTCCACTTCGGCTTTAAGCTGTTCAACCCTTTCGGCACGTTTTTCAACAAAATACGAGTAATTGCCTTTGTAACGGTATAAAGTACGGTTATCGAGTTCGAGTATTTCGTTACACACACGGTCGAGAAAATAGCGATCGTGCGTAACCATAAAAAGGGTACTGTTTGTTTTTTGGAGGTACTCTTCGAGCCACTCAATCATATCGAGGTCGAGGTGGTTGGTCGGTTCATCGAGGATGAGCAGATCGGGTTCATTAATGAGCACATTGGCCAGTGCTACCCGTTTTTGTTGACCGCCCGATAGTTCGCCAATACGTTGATCGAAGTTAATAATTTTTAGGCGCGAAAGGATTTGCTTAATTTTAATGTCGAAGTCCCAAGCGTTAAGCCGATCCATTCGGTCGGTAGCCTCTTGAAGCATTTTTTCGTCGTGATGCAAAGTAGCTGCCTCGTAATCGCGTACCGCCTGAACAATTTCACTGGTTGAGCTATAAACCTCTTCCATTACTGTAAAATCGGGGTTTTGATCGATATTCTGGTTCAAATAGCCCACGGTAATGTTGTTGGTAAAAGTAACTTTTCCATCGTCGGGCAAATCGGTTCCCATTATGGTGTTGAGCAGGGTAGTTTTACCCGCCCCGTTTCGTGCAATGAGGGCTACTTTTTGGCCTTGGGCAATTGTAAAATTAAGGTCTTCGAACAACACATTTTCGCCCCAATAGCGGGTTAAACCTTCAACTTGCAGGTATGGAATCATTTAATATCGGATAATTTATTTTTGAGAATTGTTCCACAAATTGACGTGGTAACCAATAAAATCGACTATTTTTTGGTGCTCTTCTTTTCCTGTACCGTTAATGCTCATTGGCGCACCAAATTTTATATGAACTGGTTGGTCGCGTTTAAGGTACCCAATATCTTTTACGAAACGCCCCAAAGCCCAAGCATCGGTTTTAATAGCCATTGGAACCACCCTAACGCCGGCTTTTTGTGCTAATTTAATGCCCAAGGTATTGAACTTCGCAGGATCGAAATCGAGGGCACGTGTGCTTTGCGGGAAAATAATTACTGAAGTTCCTTCGGCCAATTTTTGTTGTCCTTCGCTTATTACTTTAATTAGATCGGCGCGGGAATCTTTACGGGCAACTGCAATTGGGTTTCGGGCACGCATTACCGGTCCAAATACAGGGTTGGTTGTTAACGATTCTTTCACTACAAAAGTTACTTCTTTTACAGGAGCTACCAGACCCGGGAAAATCATTGTTTCGAGTGTACCCATGTGGTTGCTCACAAATACTACGGGTTCGTCTTTTACTGCATCGAGGTGTTCAAAACCTTCAATATGGAACTTGATGCCACAGTCTTCTAAAAAATTAAAAATATCGACCGAACTGTGGGCCCATCGAGCTGTATCATAATCATTGTTTACAGCTAAACGCCTGTTGCGAAAAACAATGCCTAAAAAACGGAGCTTAAAATACAAATTGGTCCCGAATGATAATTTATCGGCCAGTTTACGCTTGCGGTTTTCGGGTGTATGGTATTCGTTTACCTGAAAATATTTGTTCAACATAGTAGCAAATTTTACCGCAAAGATAATAAAGTTGTAACAAATGTGGGTTGTACTGGATTCGAACCAGTGACCCCTACCCTGTCAAGGTAATGCTCTAAACCAACTGAGCTAACAACCCAATAAAAACCGCTGTCATATAATCTCCGATAACGATTTTATTTAATGATGCGAAATTATAATTTTTAACCTTACTGTATCACAAAATTGCTTAAAAAACTACTCAACGGTAACCGACTTTGCCAGGTTTCGGGGTTGATCGACATCGCAACCACGCAGAACTGCAATGTAATACGCCAGTAACTGAAGCGGAATAATTGCAAGGAAAGGCGTAACAACATCATCTGATTTAGGAATTTCGATAATGTCCTCTACCATATTTCTGAGGTTACTGTCGCCCTCGGTAATAACAGCAATGATATTGCCTTTACGTGCCTTAACTTCTTGTATATTGCTAACAATTTTTTCGTAATAACGATCTTTAGCCGCCACTACAACAACCGGCAAATTACTATCTATTAATGCAATTGGGCCATGTTTCATTTCGCCCGCAGCATATCCTTCGGCATGTATGTACGATATCTCTTTAAGTTTTAGTGCACCTTCGAGCGCAACCGGGAACAGGTAGCCCCTGCCTAAATAAAGTGAATTGATGCTGTTGTAATATTTTTGTGCAATCTTTTTAATATTCAAGTGATTGCGCAAAATATCTTCTATTTTATCGGGCACACTAAGCAAATCGTTTATAATTGAATAATAGCGTTCGTCGGCGATGGTTTGGTGCTTGCGGGCCAAGCGCATGGCCAAAAGGGTAAGTACCGTAACCTGTGCTGTAAAAGCTTTAGTTGAAGCAACACCAATTTCGACACCGGCGTGGGTATATATACCGGCATCGGTTTCGCGTGATATACTTGAGCCTACCACGTTACATATACCCAATACCAGCGCTCCTTTTTCTTTAGCCAACCTGATTGCAGCTAAAGTATCGGCTGTTTCGCCACTTTGACTTATGGCAAGTACTACATCGTCGGGCCTGATAATTGGTTTACGGTAACGGTACTCCGAGGCATACTCTACCTCAACAGGAACCTGTGCATATTCTTCGATAAGGTATTCGCCTATAAGGGCAGCGTGCCACGATGTGCCGCAGGCAATAATTATAATGCGACGTGCATCGAGCAAACGGGGCATAACATTGCTTAGCCCCCCGAGCACCACTTCTTTTGTTTGCGGATCGATACGCCCCCTGAACGAGTCGGTAATTGTTTTCGGTTGTTCAAATATTTCTTTGAGCATAAAATGCTCGAATCCGTTCTTCTCGATTTCGCCAATACTTAATTCGAGCTGCAAAACTTCGGGTTTGATTTCAACATCGTGCTGAACAGTTTTAAGGGTGAAGCTATCTTTCGAAATTACGGCTACATCATCGTCGTTCAAATAAACCACACTTTTGGTATATTCAATAATTGGTGTAGCATCCGAAGCAATAAAATATTCGCCACTGCCAATTCCAATTGCCAATGGGCTGCTTTTACGGGCAGCAATAAGTTTATCGGGTTCATTTTTACACATCACAACAAGGCCATAAGCTCCCACTACCCGAGTAAGAGCCATACGCACAGCCTGCTCGGCATTAATATGGTCGCCTTCGGAATACATGTATTCAATAAGGTTTGCCAGTATTTCGGAATCGGTTTGCCCGTAAAAATGATAGCCCTTTAAAGAAAGGTCTTTCTTCAGTTTTTCGTAGTTTTCAATTATACCGTTGTGGATAATTGTAAAGAGCCCGTTCATAGAGTTGTGGGGGTGGGCATTAATATCGTTTGGTTCGCCATGCGTAGCCCAGCGTGTGTGGGCAATACCAATATTTGCATAAGTATTTCGGGTTTCGCAAAATTGTTCCAATTCGGCTACTTTGCCTTTTTTCTTAAGCACTTCAATGTTATTGTTCTGAAAAATGGCAATGCCTGCCGAATCGTAGCCACGATATTCGAGTCGTTTTAATCCGTTAATTAAAATAGGGTAGGCATTTTTGGGGCCTATGTATCCAACAATTCCGCACATACAATTTGTTTTTTAGGTATTTGTTAAAACAGGGGCAATTTATTACAAAAAACTATTTAAATCAAAAAGAGAGACCAAAATGTCTCTCTTTAAATATTTCTTTTAACTATTTGACAAAATCTTGTCGTAAAAATCGTCGTAAGTTTCAATGTATTTATCTTCATGCTGATATTCAAGAACCGGCAAGCCACATTGGTCGATATAAGTATTTAGTTCGTCGTTAAGTTTTGGGCTTCCTTTAATAACGCCGTCGGCATATTTAATAGCTAGTTTGTTAATGTTGAAATAAGTTGGTTCTTTAATTTCCTCGATATCGGAGGCAACAATTTCTTCGCCGAGCAATTTCTCAAAAAGTTCGTTATCGAGCGTTCCGTCAAAATCGTCGTTATGTGCCGAGTAAACCACTTTTGCATTGGCAAATAGCGGATCGTCGAAATAGATTTTCTTAATTAACAAAGGCACCATTGCTCCAAACCAACCTTGACAATAGATCAAATCGGGAGCCCAGCGCAATTTGATAACTGTTTCGAGTACGCCTTTTGTATAAAAAAGTGCTCTTTCATCGTTATCGGCAAAAGACTTACCTTCTTTATCGTTAAGCACGTATTTGCGCTGAAAATAATCTTCGTTATCGATAAAGTACACCTGCATACGGGCAGCCTGAATTGAGGCCACCTTAATTATTAGCGGGTGGTCGGTGTCGTTAATTACCAGGTTCATACCCGACAATCGAATCACTTCGTGCAGTTGGTTTCGTCTTTCGTTAACACATCCATAACGAGGCATAAACGTACGAATTTCTTTACCCCTCTCTTGAATACCTTGAGGGAGATACCTGCCAATTATTGATTTTTCTGATTCGGGTAAGTAAGGAGTAATCTCTTGAAAAATAAACAATACCTTTTTCTTTTCCATTCTATCTTTCGATATTTTTGATTTTGCAAAAGTAGTAAAAAAACCGCAATAAATCACTTAATATTCAGGTCATGTTTGTTCAAAAGAGGTATTTGTCGTGTTTTGTTACTGATTTATTTATTTACTTTGCACTCCATTTCAAGAAATTTCGATGAAGTTAGTTGAGACCATAGCCGCATTAAAACAAATTGTTGGACAACAAAAAGCCACAGGCAAAACCATTGGATTTGTGCCTACAATGGGTGCTTTGCACCAAGGACACCTATCGTTGGTTGAGCGTGCCGGAGCCGAAAGCGATTACGTGGTAGTAAGCATTTTTGTAAACCCAACCCAGTTTAACGACCCCGACGATTTGAAAAAATACCCACGCAACTTGCAAGCCGATCTCGATTTTTTGGAAGACAGCCCTTGCCAATTGGTATTTGCTCCAAGTGTTGACGAGATTTATCCCAGCCCAGATACCCGTATTTTCGACTTTGGCAATATTGGAAATGTAATGGAAGGAAAACACCGCCCGGGCCATTTTAATGGTGTTGCCCAGGTTGTTAGTAAGTTGTTCGATATGATTGAACCACACAAAGCCTTTTTTGGATTAAAGGATTTTCAACAACTTGCTGTTATAAAAAACATGGTAAAACAACTTGAGCTTGCTATTGAAATTGTACCATGCCCCATAGTTCGCGAGCCCGACGGATTGGCCATGAGCTCGCGCAACGTGCGCTTGTCGGCAG
>DAOSWJ010000132.1:0-8382 GCA_035380005.1 Prolixibacteraceae bacterium
CTCAAAAATTAAGTTACAGTAACCAACATGTTCTTTACAGCGGATTAAGAGGACAAAGCCATGTTCCATTCGGCCAAGGCTGGGGTGCAGGCCCTGTAAACCCACAATTGTGGGACAGCTTCGAAGAAGGCGACATTCGTAAAATAGGATCAATTTTAAACGTAAATGAACCTATTGAAGAAGAAGGTAACATGCACGAAGATTACACTTGGAATGGCGATAACAACATGCACGAAACCGGACTTTGGAATAAAAAGTATTTACCTGTTTATGATACAGTTCCGGGAAAAACTACCATTGCAGGTATTTTCTTTATTGAATATGGTACGCCAAACGATATGCAACTTTGGAATATGCAAGATGATATTTTAATCCGTTTTGCAGATATACTGTTAATGGCTGCCGAACTTGGTGCACCTAATGCTCAACAATACTTCGACAAAGTAAGGGCACGTGCAGGATTAGGTTCAAAACCTGTTACTTTAGAAAACATTATGGCCGAACGACGTCACGAATTAGCTTTTGAAGGACTACGTTGGTTCGACTTGCTACGTTGGGGCATTGCAAAAGAAGCAATTGAAAAAGCTAACGGTGTTGCAGTTAAAAATGTTGGCTCCGATGCTGTTTATGAAGTTTCATATCCCGAAGAAACCGGTGGGTTCTTACCTATTCCACAAACCGAGATTACACTTTCGGATGGAGTACTTGAACCAACTCCTGGCTGGTGGTAATAGTTAGACAACAATCAATACAAAGGCTGCTCAATTATTATGGGCAGCCTTTTTTGTGCCACCAAAATACTACAAATGTCCATCATTCGAATCGATTCTTGTATCGCGCTAATCGGAATTTTGCAATATTATATCCCCTAACCTAACCTCATTCATCTGCTTTATGACCATTAACCAATGGCTAATGGTTTCACAAACACAAAAAAAAAAATCCGGGAAGCATTGTTGCGCTCCCCGGATTCTTTTATCTGATTAAGTTCAATGCTTATACTACACCTTGAGCAATCATTGCATCGGCTACTTTTAAGAAACCACCAATGTTTGCACCTTTTACGTAATTGATGTAACCGTCTTCTTCGGTACCGTATTTTACGCAAGTAGCATGAATACTGGTCATGATTTGCTGTAAGCGGGCATCAACTTCTTCGCGTGTCCAAGGCAAACGCATCGAGTTTTGGGTCATTTCCAAACCCGAGGTAGCAACACCACCGGCATTGGCTGCTTTACCTGGTCCGTAAAGTATTTTCGAGTCGATGTAAACTTCAATTGCTTCGGGGGTTGAAGGCATGTTTGCACCTTCGGAAACCACAAAACAACCGTTTTTCACCAAAGTTTCAGCATCTTCTTTGTTAATTTCGTTTTGAGTAGCCGAAGGGAAAGCCACATCGCATTTTACGCCCCAAGGAGTTTTGCCTTCAACAAATTTACAGTTGAATTTTTCAGCATATTCCGAAATACGGCCCCTACGAATGTTTTTCAATTCCATTACCCATGCCAATTTTTCGGCATCAATACCTTCGGGATCGTAAACGTAACCCGATGAGTCGGAAAGAGTTACCACTTTTGCACCAAACTCGTTGGCTTTTTCAACAGTGTATTGTGCTACGTTACCCGAACCCGATACCACACAAATTTTTCCTTTTAAGCTATCGTTACGTGTTTTAAGCATTTCTTGTGCAAAATAAACCGAACCATAACCAGTAGCTTCGGGACGAATAAGGCTACCACCCCACTCGATTCCTTTACCTGTTAACACACCGGTAAATTCGTTCCTGATTTTTTTGTACATACCGTACATGTAACCAACTTCGCGGCCACCTACACCTATATCACCTGCAGGAACATCGGTGTTAGCACCAATGTGTTTGCTCAACTCAGTCATAAATGCCTGGCAAAAACGCATTACTTCGTTATCCGATTTTCCTTTTGGATCGAAATCGGAACCACCTTTACCACCGCCCATAGGCAAAGTTGTAAGGCTATTTTTGAATACTTGTTCAAAAGCAAGGAATTTCAAAATGCCCAAATTTACAGTTGGGTGAAAACGGATACCGCCTTTGTACGGTCCAATAGCGCTGTTCATTTGAATACGGAAACCACGGTTTACCTGAATTTCGCCTTTATCATCGACCCATGGTACACGAAACATGATAACACGTTCGGGTTCGGCAATGCGCTCTAAAATTTTGGCATGTTTGTACTTAGGGTTAGCTTCGATGAAAGGCATCAACGATTCAACAACCTCTTGTACTGCTTGGTGATACTCTGATTCGCCCGGGTTCCTGGCAATTACTTTTGCCATAAACTCGTTTACTTTTACATCTAAAATGTCTGTCATAACTCCTTATGTTTATTAGTTTATGTGTTACTGTTTAACGGGTTAAAAATAACACACTTTCATAAGGTCACACAAAAAGACATTTCAATTACGTGTTTTACGGATGTTGACCGATGCAAAACCGAAGTTGCATGAACAAATTGTTATTAAATATCGATAATGTTGTTCTTTATGCCAAACTTCACCAAATCGACAGTGCTTTTGAGGTTCAGTTTCTGCATAATGTGATTTTTATGCGATTCAACTGTACGCACACTGATAAAAAGTTTTTCGGCAATCTCCTGATTCGAATAACTGTTCCCCCACAATTTAAGTATTTCGATTTGACGTGCGCTCAGGCTCGACAACTCGGAGTTCTTGTCCTCCTCATCGTCTTTTAAATTACTTATGTATCGGTTTAATAAAAGTTGCGTAATCGATTTACTGAAATAATCGTGCCCGTTGCGCAAGGTATATATGGCCTCAACCAAATCGGTAAATTCCGACTCTCGCGACAGAAAACCCTTGGCGCCCGACTTAATTGCCTTCATGATCATTTCTTCGCTGCTTACCAACGACACAATAAGGATTCTTGTTTTAGGGAAAGCAATATTTAACTGTACAATTAAATTGAGGTTTTTAGCCGACAAATCGTGCATGGTGAGCAACAAAACATTTACCGTTTGGGTTTTCATTTTGGTTTTAAGCACCGACCGATCGGAACAAAGCATAACCACCTCAAAATCTTCAATTTCGTTGATCAGTTTCGATGATGCCTCAAGCGATAATTTGTGTTCGTCGTAAAGTCCTATGTTAATCATTGTTCAAATCCTTAATTATTGCCGATGTATGGCTAATACCGTCCATAAAAATAGTAAAAGGTTTATCAAATCGTACATGTTTAAAGTGAGTTGTTTGCCTTATTACACTTTGCCCTTCAATTAAATCCCAACGTATAAAATCGCTTATCGAGCGGTGTTGCACCGAAAAATAGCCAATATTCATCGAAGTTACATTATGAAAGAAGTGAGAGCCCAATGAAGAATCGAGCGGATAATTATCGAGGCTGATCTCAACAATAACCTTAGCATTAGATATTTGCGACCACACAACCGGAATACCGATAAACTTATCGCGCGTACCCCAACGGCCGGGGCCAATAAGCACATAATAACGGTCCTCATCAACCATTAAATTATTAAGGTATTCAATTTCGTTAACCATTTCGGTTGTTTTCAACTTATTGAAGTTTTCGATATCGACAAAAATAAAGTCGGTAAGGTAATCTATCTGACCGTTTCCGAGACTCGATTTTGTATAGAGCAGCATATTGCCCTTATCGAGCGATTCGATGTTAATATTTTGCAACAACAAATTACCAATTAGCGGTTTAATTTGCAGCAAATAAAACGAAGGCAAACCGTTTTTGGCCTTATCGAGGTTTACAGCCCATTCGATTTCAACAGGCGAACCAAAGGCTTCCTTAATGGTATTTAGCATTGCCGAAATGGTTTGTGCCAAAGGAATGTGATTGTATTGTAATATATTGGCAAAATTTATCACCCGAGGGCCATAGGTACTTAACCCGGCTTCAATCCTATCGTTTACAGGATCGTAAACCGAAGCACAATGCGTAAGCACGCCATACTTCTCGGCTTCCGAAATATCGAGCAATTTCAACGATGCATGCTCGCCATCTTCAAGTATATCGAAGTTGTTGCTGCTGCAATCGAGGGCAAAAAATTTAACCTGCGAGCTGTTGAGCATATCTTTCACACTTAGCATTTGTATGTTTGGATACACTGGCGAAAAACGGTACGATTTCCAACCATCGACAACATACGAACCAAGTCCAACGGCAGCTACAGCAAAGCCCTCCTCGGGTTTCATATGTGCAACGGGATAATAATTGTACGACTGAGCAACCCCACTAATGTGCGGATAAAAATAATCGTCGTGCCTGCTACCAACAAGCTCTTGTAGCACTACAGCCATTTTTTCGTCTTCAATTTTATGATGAATGGCTTTGAAATAAGTACGCGCCTTATCGGAATAAACCGAAGCAAATACAAGCTTAATGGCCAGCGCAACATTCTCGAGCACGGCCCGTTTGTTCATTTCATCGTTAGGAATGATGTAGGTATCGAAAACACCGGCAAAGGGCTGTGTAAGTGAGTCTTCCGACGAGCTCGACGAACGCACAGCAAAAGGCTTATCGAGCTGAATAACAAAATCTTTCAGCTTTATTTCGAGCTGATGGGACAATGTACCTGCCGCAAAATGACGCCTTAGTTCCTGGTACGATACTTTCGGGTCGATAATTTTGGGCAATAGCTTATTACGATGAATGAAATCCTGAAATTCGTCGGTACCAATAATTACTGTTATTGGGCTAACAATATTGATGAATTTCGAAATCTCCGAAAAATCGAGGTTATTGATCAGTGTGTTAATAAAAGCAAGGCCACGCCCTTTACCGCCAAGCGAGCCGCTCGAAAACATCACAATATTCTTCTCATCGAGGGTCGATGTTTCTTCAAAACGGAGAATTTTCCCCTTTTTCTTTTCTTCTTTATAATCTTGAAGCGTTTTAATAAAGAAGTTGCGCGATTCGCTTATCGATGGAAACTCCTTAATATTAATAGGATTCAGTGTTTTTGCCAATTGAATTTCGCCCCGTGCCATCAACCATAATGAAAACTGGTTTTCGGATGCATGAAAATGGAACGATTCGTCGGGAATTTGTCGCAACAAGGTTTCAAACTCGCGCAGGTTACGAGCAACACCAACTTTATTGCCCTGCCTGTCTCTGAAAGTAAAATTTCCAAATCCCAAAAAGCTTACCAAATACTTACGGATATCGTTCAATAACGTTTCGGAATTCTTATTCAGAAAACTCACATTCAAGCTATTGGCTATACGCTGATTGGTATCATCGGTCGATTGAAGTATTACAGGCAAATCGATTATATGCGATTGCGCGTATTTAATAAATTTCACCCCTGCACGTTTGTCAGTTTTCCCTGCACGTTCAAATTCAACATCGGAAATAACGCAAAGCATGAAATCTTTGTATTTATTGAAAATTGCCACTGCTTCGTCGTAATTACGTGCCAACAAAATTTTAGGGCGCGAACGCATTTTGGCAATTTTATCGAGTTCGTTTTTCTCAACCTCTGGCAACAACTTCTGAACCTGCTCAAAAACAATCGAATACAATATTTGCAGGTATTTCGAATAGTAAATTGGCGAATCTTCGATCAACAAAATCACACGCACCAGACCAATTTTGGTATCGTTCGAAACATTCACTCTGTCTTCAATTGATTTTACTATGGCAAACAATATCAACGAATCGCCATTCCAAACAAATATTTTATCTATCGATTTATGGGTCAAAGCCAAGTCTTCGAAATATTTTACATCGCTTCGTTTATTGAGCAATAAGTAAATTGGCAAAAGCTCATCGCGTTCTTTAATTTGTTCGCTTAGCTTTATGGGTGCTTTGGTATCGAGCCCTACCATCAGTATAACAAGGTCGAAGTGAGTAGTTTCGAGCAGCTCGAGCGCCTCTTCGGCCGACGAAACGCCCGTTATACGTGGCAACGAAAACAAGCTGTATTGATAAATCTCGCCCATAAACTTCTCAAAAAACGAATCTTCGCTTTCGAGAACAAAAGCATCGTAAAGGGTAGCCACAAAAAGGATGTGTTTAACCTTGTACTTCATCATATCGAGGTAAACATACTTGTCGATGGTTTGCTGGTTGAAGTACAACTGCAAGGGTTTCTTATTGCTGATTAGCGATTTACGAAACTCCTCGGCACGATGGCCTTTATTGGGGGTAAGAATGGTTCGGTAATAAATCACCCTGCCTTTGTAATTATTTAAATATCCACTTATAAGCTTCGCAATATTAACAAGCAGGTTGTATTCTTCGGGCAAAAAAGCTTCGTTTTTCTTGTCGGAAAAATCTTTCAGGTAAAAAATCTCAACAGTACCGCGCTTATTGTCGATGGTAACAAAATTTTCGCGTTGCACCCAAACGGTTTCCTTGAAGTTTTCGCTCATGTATATTTTGCCTTCGAACTTAATGCGCGCCACAGCATAACGCGGGTATTGCCACGATTTTGGCAAAATATTGCAAATGTCCTGCAAGGTTTCATCAACCGATTTGCCTTCCTCAATAATTTTCGATGTACGGTTAATGGCTTTCAACTCCTTAACCCGTTCGCTGTTTTCGTGCTGTAGTTTATTGAAAATATCTTTGGTAGCCGATCCTGCAATAAGGTTTGCAATGTTAATGAGCAGGTTGCGTTCTTCTTTTAAAAACGGGCCTTCGTCGGCCTCTGGAAACTGGCGTAAATAATAAATCTCAATAATTCCCTTTTTGAGCTTAGTTGTTTCAAATTCTTGGGCAATGCGCCATTGTGTTTCCACAAAATTTTCGCTTTGGAAAATCCACTTATTGTACCTGATGCGGGCAACAGTATCGTTACTGAACTGCCAGGCTTCGGGTAAAATGGTACAAATATCTTTCAACGCCTCTTCGATTGAATGGCTGCGCTGTAATATTTGCGAGGTGGTATTCAAACCCTTAAGTTCTTTAAGGCGCTCGGTATTTCGTACCAATAAATCCTGTAATTCGCGTTTCGAAGCCGTACCCGAAATAAGTGCGGCTAAATTATTGATCATATTGCGCTCTTCGGCCAAAAAAGGCCCTTCGTATTCATCCTGAAATGCTCTCAGGTAAAATATTTCAATACTTCCCCTTTTGTTTCCTGGAGTATCAAAGCTTTGTTTGAGCACCCATCCACCTTCTTTAAAACGCTTACTAACAAATGTTTTACCTTCGTAAACAATACGTGCAACTGTATATTTCGGATATTGCATGGTATTGGGTAGGTTGTTGCAAATATCCTGCAACGAATCGGACAACGAACTACTGCTATTGAGCAAATGAGCAGTTTGGTTAATGCCACTTAATTCTTTTTCGCGTTCGATGTTATATGCATAAAGTTTTTCGAGCCGGTTAGCCGAAACAAAGCCCACAATTAACGGCAGCAATAAATCGAGCGACTGCTCAATTTGCTGCAAAAGTTGGGGAGAATAAGCGTTTTCGTTAAGAAAAACTTCGATACGCCCGACCTTTTTATCAGCAGTAGAAAACTCGCGCATAACAAAATAGGCTGTTTCGACTACTGGTTTGCAACTGTACTCAAGGCCTTCGAAAACAATACGAACCGCAATACCCGGTGAAAACATATTGGCATAAACCTTACAAAAAGCAAGCAAAGCTTTGCTTAATTTATTATTGTTCTTAAATGTTAACAGAAATTGCGAATAGTCGATCGGCTGAAAAGGTACCGAGTTACTACTTTTTTTATTGTTATTTTGATTGGCATTACCACCCTTTTGCTGCATAAATATTGTATTTCAGTTCCGAAAAAACAGCTTCGAGCTGCAAAAAACACACAATTAACAAAAATACTAAAAAAGCAGCTGAAGAAAAGAAAACACGAATAAAAGTTCTGGTACAAAACCAGACAAATACGAAGCATCCAAACAACAAAACACCATTACATAAATAAATTTCAAAAAACATTTACCTTTGCATCCCTTTTTTATAATAATAGAAATGACCAAAACAGGAAAATTCAAAGCCTATTTACCATTTTACAAGCGTTTGCTTAAGTTAGCATTCCCTTTGGTATTAACCCAGGCAGGGCAAACCATTGTTCAACTGGTTGATAATGCAATGGTTGGACGCGTTGGTACAACCGAATTAGCAGCTGCCGCCTTTGCCAACAGTGTTTTTGTTATTGTGATGGTTTTTGGCATTGGTATATTTTTGGGAATTACCCCACTTATTGGCCACGCATCGGGAGCAAACGACGACCACAAAGTTGCCGGAATGATTAAAAACGGCTTAATTTTAACGGCAATAATGATTGTGCTCCTAACAGCAATTACTTATGCAATTTCGTTTGTTTTGCCATACATGAACCAACCTACCGAAGTTTGGCAAATGGCTATACCTTACTATAAACTGCT
>DAOSWJ010000133.1:0-2002 GCA_035380005.1 Prolixibacteraceae bacterium
ATTCACCTTACTTATCTTGCACCATTGTACAAGGAAACACTCGAAACCGATACTTACATTAAAGGCGAAGGATCAACAGTAGCGAAGATTCTGGACGGAACTGTTCACAATTACCCCGTTACAGCAATTGCAGGTGTTGCAAACATTGGCACCGACCGCAACTGGACCGGCCACTTATTCGGTCAAGCCAACTGGTTTGCATTTGGCCGCCTGGCCTGGAACCACAATTTAAGCTCAGAAGAGATTGCTACCGAATGGACAAAATTGACATTTAGCACTAAGCCAGCAGTTGTAACACCTGTAGTTGAAATGATGATGGCCTCGCGCGAAATGGGCGTAAGTTACCGCACCCCAATTGGCTTGCACCATATAATGGCCGAAAGTCACCACTACGGCCCCGGACCATGGGTAACAGGCCGTCGCCCCGACTGGACAGCTGTTTACTATCATCAGGCATCGGAAACAGGTATTGGATTCGACAGAACTACAAAAGGCAGCAATGCGGTTAGCCAATATCCCGAAAAAATTAAAGAACAATACAATTCAACCGAAACTTGCCCCGAAAAATTCCTGCTTTGGTTTCACCATTTGCCTTGGGATTACAAAATGAATTCGGGCCGCACACTTTGGGATGAAATGGTATACAAATATTACACTGGCGCCGATTCAGTTGTTTGGATGCAAGAAAAATGGAACAGCGTTGAAAAACACATCGATTTTGAAAGGTTCAACCACGTAAAACAATTGCTCGAAATGCAAAGGAACGATGCCATTGAATGGCGAAACTCGTGCGTTTTGTACTTTCAACAATTCTCAAAAATGCCTATCCCTTCGGAATTTGAAAAACCAGAAAAGCCTTTGGAATACTATCAAAACAAGAAAAGATTATTTGTTCCGGGTATTTAATACAAGCAAAATGCACGCGTTTTGATCTTAAACAGTATTGAAATACCTGAATATTTTTAAAATAGTTTAGTTGATTAGAAAATAGAAGATGAGTTATTTAGATCAGTTTTTTGGTTTAAGCGGCAAAGTAGCCGTTATAACCGGTGGCGGCGGTGTGCTTGCCTCCGAAATAGGAAGCGGCTTATCGCAAGCCGGTGTTAAAATCGTTTTTCTCGATATTAACGAAGAAGCGGCACAAGCTGCAGCGACACGCATAAATGAAAAAGGCGGCGATGCCATCGGCCTCAAAACCAACGTGCTCGACCTCGACGCATTAAAGGTCACCCGCGATGAAGTGTTGGCCAAATACGGTAAAGTTGACATTCTGCTAAACGCTGCAGGAGGCAACATGCCAGGTGCAACCATTTCGCCTGAGCAAACAGTTTTCGACCTCAACATCAGCGACCTCGACAAAGTTACCAGTCTCAATTTTAATGGAACAGTACTGCCTTCGATGGTTTTTGGCGAAGTAATGGCAAAGCAGCAATCGGGCAATATCATCAACTTTTCGTCGATGGCTGCCATGCAGTCGATTACGCGTGTTTTGGGCTATTCAACTGCAAAAGCAGCTGTTTCGAACTTTACCGCGTGGATGGCAATGGAAATGGCCATGAAATTTGGAGGAACTGTTAGGGTAAATGCCATTGCCCCAGGCTTCTTTATTGGCAACCAAAACCGTGCACTGCTCACCAACCCCGACGGCAGTTATACCGATCGAGGCAATAAGGTAATCAACAAAACCCCTATGGGGCGCTTTGGCGAAGCACGTGAGTTGGTTGGCGCTATTATGTTCCTTGCCAGCGATAGCGCAGCATCGTTTGTTACCGGCATTGTGTTACCTATCGATGGTGGTTTCAGCACTTTCAGCGGTGTTTAGTCTCCCTAACCCCATAGCTTTTGTGCTAAAAGCGACTGGCAAACTACCATTTTAAAACTTTGTACTTTACACAAGCAAAAAAATGAACAATTTTAACAATAATGCAGCTTACTCCTCCCCCTCTGGGGGGGCGGGGAATTATTCTTTCTTTTACTCATGGCGTTGGTTTGGCCCAACCGA
>DAOSWJ010000133.1:2102-8339 GCA_035380005.1 Prolixibacteraceae bacterium
GAAGTGGTTAAAAAGGCACAAGAGTACCTATACAACCTTCCGAAGGAAAAAGTTAAGGAGCTACAAGACACTATTCTTTACGGCCTTCCTGGATCGATGGAAACCTACAGCCCCGAGGCATTTAAAGCAATGTTGGAAAGCTACAAGGGGATTGATCGTCAAAAACTTAAAAGTCACTTGAGTTTTTTCCTCAACCAAGTTGTACCTGTTGCCGAGGAAGTGGGCATCAAAATGGCCGTACACCCCGATGATCCACCATGGAACCTGCTTGGTTTACCTCGTATTGTAAGCACTTGCGACGATTTGAAAGATATTGTAAACATGATCGATTCACCATCGAACGGCATTACGTTATGCACTGGTTCATTAGGCGTTGGACATTTTAACGACCTTACAAAAATTACTACCGAATTGGCTCCGTACATCCATTTTGTACACTTACGAAATGTTGTACGCGATAGTGGACTTAACTTTCAGGAAGAAACATTTTTTGAAGGCGATATCGATATGATTGGTGTTGTAAAAGTACTTGTTAAAGAAATGCAACGCCGCCATACACTAACCGGCGAACATGTTCAGTTGCCTGTTCGACCTGACCATGGCCACCAAATACTCGACGATGTTGGCAAAGAAAATTATCCGGGATACAGCCTTTACGGTAGAATGAAAAACCTGGCCGAAATTAAAGGTCTTACAATAGGAATAATGAATATGATGAAAGGGTAAGCATAAGCTTACCTTTTCTTTTTTGACAATATTTTCAATAACCCCTTAATAATGTATGATTAAAACTCGATTCATATTTTTGTATATTTGTAAAAAATGACACAAATGGCAACATATACTTTAACAATTGACGAAAAATCAAAAAAAGGGAAAAGCTTACTTAACCTCATAAAAGCAATGAACGAGGTAGTTCATATTGAACCAACAACCATCACGCAAGAATCACAGAGCCCTTACAATCAATCCTTTGTTAAGGAAATTCAGGAATCAAGAAAAAGCAAAGGCAAAGTCATCAAGACTGAAGATTTATGGAAGTAGTTTACAAAGAAAAAGCACTACATGACATTAAATTCTGGAAAAAGAGCGGCAATAAAAAAACACAGGATAGAATTACAAAATTGATAAATGACATTCTGCTTCATCCTAAAAATGGGCTGGGGAAACCTGAAGCATTGAAATATGAACTAACTGGATTATGGTCACGTGAAATTGATAAAAAAAACAGAATTATTATGAAATAACCGAAAACCAAATCCATATAATCTCCTTACTGGGCCATTATTTCGACAAATAATATTTTAAGCTTACCTTTCCTTTTTTGATCTTGGCACTTGTTGATATTCCAAAAAATACTGTCGGCTTGCCCCTTTTCCATGATACTTAAGCTCATACAAAGCATCGGGCTTTAAATGAGCTTCGACAACATCGATGTAGGTACGAACAGTTCTGCCATCACGGATTTTATATTTAATAAACATGGAAACCGGCCCCGCAGGGTATTTGTATTTTTTGCCTTTGCGAAACTTTTTACCACTAATTTTATAATTTCGAGCAATGTAGCTATTTGCTTTGTTTTGATCTTTACTTAGTTTTTGAAACTCCTCAAAACTGTAAACCTTTGAATTCTTTTTTTTCTTTTTGGGCGATTTCAGCTTGTCCCTTTCAACAAACATTAGTTCTTTTTCTTCGAAATACTTTTCGCGCTCGCGCTTATTGCCTTTCGACAGCTTCTTTTCATCAACACTATACAAATCAGACAAATGGCGCATTTCGCTTCGGTTTTTCTTTTTCTCTTGACGCGACAAATAGCGGATATAATTTTCGGCATCGGTATTAGGCCCACTTTTTTCGGAAGCAACGTTTCCTGAATAATTATTTGAATAATTTAGTTCGCTTTGCAAACGGCCAGGATCGCCCTTTCGAACTTTCCCCATATATGTTGTTGAGTTTTTGCTTTTATCGCCATAATAAACAATGTGTGTATATTGCTGGCTATTGTTCTTTTGCCCGAATAAAATCAAGGTAAAAGAAACCAACACACAAATCATTGAAAACTTTAAAACGCTCATTAGTAGGTCGATAATTTTATTGTTTTCTCACCGTTTACATTACTAATTTTAACAAGCCAAAGCCCCTGCCCAATGGGTAATTCAAAGGTACTATCAATATTGAACCTGTGCACCAGCCGACCATCAAAACTAAATATTTCAATATTGGTAGGCAAATCAACCTCATTAAAAAAGATTGTATCGTAACAACCATAAACCTTCAAGTGAAGAAATTTGTGCATAAAACCAACACTATTGTTTTCATTGTGCGAAGGATCATTTTCAATCAAACCGGGCAATGGGTCCCAGCCATCGTCGCCTTTTGTGAAGTTGAATGGAGTAATTTCGGTACCATCGGAAAGTACAGGTTCGTTAAGCACAGTTGACCAGCTTGCCCTTTTGGAACTGTTATCAACCCCCGAAAGTTCAATGGTTCCATATTCGACCATGTATGGCGATTCGCCGCCTAACGAGTTCAGCCATGCTTGTGAAACAATTAGCGATTGCCCAGTAGCACCTGGAAAATTAGTTGTATCGATGCTAGTTTTATAAAAAACTACCTCGCTGGTATTCGCCTGCCAAGGACGCCCGAAATAACCTGGTTTTGACAAATAGCTCGATGCCGTTTCGATTTCGGGCAGAGCCGATTTAATTTGGCATTCGTACATTAAATACCCCCTACCACCGCTTTGTTGTGCAGCAGTAAGATACGAGCGGTCGTTACTGTCGTCGCTGGTATTCATCACCAAATCGGTACGATAAAAAACGGCTGTCATGCCACCAAACAAAAAGTCGGTACTGCCCATTAAGGTGCCTTTGTAAACAACAACCCTGCTATTATGCCCTCCAAAAAATGAATCCTGACGGCCAACCACACGGCATTTATTCAAAATTACCTTATCGGTATTATTGGTTATTGCCATAGCCGCAGCACGTTCCACAAAACTTTTTTCCTGCACCAATACATTTCCAAAATCGACAGGTCGTTCGCCTTTGCTGCCTGTTTCCCACATTACCAAAACATCGTCCGATTCTTTTTTAGAGATATATTGATTAAACGAATTCTCGAAAATGATTTCGTCGGCAATAAAACCGTCGGCAGTAATCACAACAGTTGCGTTCCAATATGAACCATTTCCGGTTCCTGCGCCATAATTATCTGTCGAATGGAAGCCGTTTTCTTTGTTTACCCTTAACACATCGGCATTCCATTTTTGATTGGCTGCCATACTGTAGTAATGATACCCATGACCGTAATAAGAGGTAATGCGAACAGCATTTTCATCAATATCGACCCCTTGATTCAACAAATCGGTTGAAGGGTTTTTGGCAGCATTTTTCAGGGTGATATTTGGTAAATCAATCACCAACATTTCTTCGTAATTGCCCGGATCGATTAAAATAGTTACCCGTTCGTTATTGTCGCGCTTCATTTTGGCTACTGCGCTTAAAGCATCGTTTATGCTTTTATATGTTTTGTTGGGTCCCACATAAATTTCAGCTTGATATTCAACATACTGATCGACACTAATATTATAAATATATGTAGAAGAAACCCCTGAGCCCACTTCAATATTAACATAGCCTTCGTCTGCCTTATGAAGGTAAGTTGCATACTCTTTTACACTTGTACTATTGCTTTGGGTAGTATAGCTTTCACCTTCGATTGAAAAATCGGCAGCATAATAATACGCTACAGTTATTAATTGCGATGGCTTAACAGGCACTTGAATTACAGCACCAGATTTGGCAATTAAATGCCCCTTTGCCACTTCGTTCGATATGTTCCCACTAAAAACCAAACCTTTGTACGATGTTGTGCTAGCACTGATTACTTTATCATCGAAAGCCCAATTACGAACTGGCTCAAACATTAAAACTTTATTTAAAGCAGCACCCTCAACTACTAAGTTTGAGTTAAGCCCAAGCTGTAAAGGGTAATCGTCGAGACCATCAACTGCAAGCGAATAAACACCGTCACGCAGGTAAATACTGTCTATCGACCCAAAAGTATAACTGTATTCGGTATCGACAAAATGGGTAAAAGTTAAACGCATTTTACCTAACTGTTCTTCGTTTAAGCCTTCGGGAATAATTGTAATTTTATAACGAGGCTTGGCCGAAAAAGCTACAGACATTTCAGCATCACCATCAATTTTGACAGTATTTTCTTCGATAAAGAAATCATCAACACCTATTGCCTTAATGGTATAATTGCAATTGCTTTCCAACTGAACCGAGTAAATTGAACCTTCAACATCGATAACAGGCTGAGGAACAAATATTTTATTGGCATCGGGGTCGGGTTCAAAAACCAATGTCAGGTTTTCGATTGAATTGCCCAAACCAATAATTTGCCCACTTAAAACCGAAAGCCCAACTTTTAAAATTGAAATATTGTGTGTTGTAGTTTCTTCGTTTAAAAACAAGCTACTGCCTTCGTTAATTATAAAACCGTTTGCGTCAATTAGGCTTAGCTGGTATTGACTACCAACAGGCAAAGTCACCTGGTAAGCATTGTCATCAACTACAGCTTCCCATGTTTTTCCGGCTTCATTTTCAAACAACAAAGAATAATTTTCGCTAATCCCATCTGCCGCTGTTACATCAATTTGACCCGATAATGTAGTGTAATGAGCAGAGCTTCTATAAAAACGATAATAACTGGGTTTGCCCTGGGTGTCGAAAATACGGTACACACCTGCATGTTTTGCTACAAAACGAAGTTCAGTCAAATTACTAGTAACAGACACCTGATCGGTCTGTAAGTCGGGATTATCGTGAAAAACAAAGTTAATTATCCCTCCAGCATCGGTTTTAGCTATTAGGGTAACTTCATCGTCCTCGTTTAAATCAAGGCTGATGTAGCGCGTTGTGTTAGCTGCCGAGTTGACGTATATTCGACCTGTATAGCCACTAACGCTGGCAATATTTTCATCGTAACGTGTAATGGCCGTATTAGTAGTTCGCAAACGGTCGTTACCTCCACCTGTCCAACTTAAAATGCCAGCAGTGAATGATGAAGGCAAAACATTCCCATTGCTTCCCTTCTCAACTGTTTCGCTGTACCAACCATTAATGGTTTCAACATTCAACAGGTTATTATAGGTTTCACTATTTAGCTGCTCAGCACCAAAATCCCAAACATCGATTAATTGATTGTTATTTAAAAGATGGGCGTTCAACCAAAATGGAAACACCATTGCGCACCATATTATAATTACAACTTTTTTCATAACACTGCCTTTAAAAGTTTGCTCATAAAGTTGCAAAAAAAATGGTGATTTAAAAACCACCATTATTAATATTCCGTTATTACCTATTGATTAGATGCTTAGTCTCATAAAGCAGAATTATTGCTTCCCCACCAACTGTACCAGCGTTTAGCATCAACATGTTCGAAAGGGCTTTTGGTAACATTGGTATTGGCCTCGGTGTTTCCTAAAAGAAATTTTTCGATGAATGCTTCCACCTCGGGGTACTGGCTTTCGGGAAGCCTGCAATGCATGTGCCCACCCTCTATCGAAAAGCCAAACCTGTCGGCAATGCCAAAGTTTTTCCAAACCTGATGAGCAGCCATACACGAAACGTAGCCCGACTCATCGGCCAACCATTCGTAATCGGTGTTTCCCAAAACCAATAAAGCGCGTGGGGCAACCATGGCCATTAACTCGTGATGATCGTGTGGCAAACGGGCTACATTTTCTTCGGCAAAGGCTTTCATCGACTCTACAAACCATGCGTAATTGGTTCGGCCAAGGGTTTCTACATTACCCAATGTTTCGGAAACACGCCATGCAGCAGCACCACCACCGCCGGGCTCCTGAGCTATTGTAAGCGCAATGCGTTCATCGAAAGCCCCTGCAAATAAAGCCATTTTACCGGCATACGAGCAACCCGAAACTGCCAGGTGTTTTAAATCAATTGGCAGTTCGTTGTTTGTTAACTCCAAACCATCAATTAAGCGGCTTACACCCCATGGCCATGCACTGTATGCGCCCATATATTCCAACTCGGGATATAATTTATTGATTGGTTCATTGCCGCGTGTTTGGGTATGACTCATCACCTGCGCCGAACGAAAACCAATAATTGCGATATTGCGGTCGGTAAACAAGTTGTTGGGTAATGTGAGCATATCCATGGCAATTACTGCGGGGAAAGGCCCCTCGCCTTCGGGCAA
>DAOSWJ010000134.1:0-8319 GCA_035380005.1 Prolixibacteraceae bacterium
CAATCAGCCTTTTATCGATGGTCGAAAAATTATATCTGAGCAATTGTGGTTAGAAATGAAGAACAATCCTAACAACAGGCAGAAAATTTTTGAAGACTTTATCATTTCAATATATCCTACAAAATATATTCCTGATGATATTGACCTTGCATACGAGAAAATTATACATTCGAAAGGAGAAACCCTTGTGAACGAGCTATTGAAACAAGCAGATATCAACCCACGTTCGTTTCGCAGGAGGTTCTTGTCGCGTACAGGTGTTAATGCTAAGGCACTTTCGCGCTTAGTACGAATAAATTACCTATGGGACTGCTATTTAAAAGGGCAAAAAGCCGATTTCCAAAGTATGGTTTTCGAAGGCAATTACTACGATCAGGCTCATTTAATACACGATTTTAAAAAGATTGTTGGCGAGGCTCCTTCGCACTTTTTCAATAAAGAACAGGCCAATGTTTTATTCCTTTCGGGAAAAGTGGTTCAGTAATCACCTATTAAGCAAAAAAGTAATTGACCGTTTTTTACAATTTTGTTTGACACTTATTCATTATTTTGCTTATTAAAAAGACTAAGCTTAATAATGTAAATATGAAACAATTAACATCTTTTCTTGCCTTATTCCTTCTTATTACACAGTCATTTGGCAACCTTGCTGAGCCATTAGGGAATCAACAAGATCAACAAGAAAGTTTAAAAAGTTATTCGAAGTACGATTTCGTTTCGGGAGACAAGGTAATTTATTACGACGATTTTTCGCAGGATGCAGTGGGTGATTTTCCTCCCAATTGGTTTACCGATGCTTCGGGTGAGGTAATGACCACCAACTTGTTCCCTGGCAAGTGGTTCATGCTGGCTAACGAAGGCCTTTTTTTTCCCGAAAAGGGCGTTGCTTTGCCTCAAAACTACACCATCGAGTTTGACCTATTGCCAATTCAAGAAGATGAAGAAGCTGAAATCGGAATTTTTCAACTTGCCATTTATTCTTCGCGCGAAGATGAATTATATGATATGGGCGGAGTGCCCGGTAATGCCGGTATCGAAATCAATATGGGCTCCTACTTCTCCTATCGCTCGTACGATGAAAATAAGGACTTGCAGAATGATTTATGGAACTATGCATTAAAAGCAAACCAAGTTGTACGTGTTTCCATTTGGGTGCAAAACTCGCGATTGAGGTTATATAGCTTAGGCTCAAAAATTCTTGATGTTCCGCAAGGTTTGACCAAAGGCTTCAAATACAATCAAATTCGATTGAACACAGCCGAAGCCGGAGAAACCAGGTTCCTAATAAGCAACCTGCGCATTGCCGAAGCAGGCAGCGACCAACGCAGCAAGTTTATGACCGACGGCAAGCTCATCAGTTATGGAATTCTGTTCGATGTAAACTCCGATAAGGTGAAGCCTGAATCGTACGGTGCATTAAAAGAAATGGCCGACATCATGAAAGAGAACCCCGACGTAAAAGTGAAAATTGTGGGACATACTGATTCCGATGGCGACGATGCCAAGAACCTCGACCTGTCGAAACGCCGCGCCGAAAACGTGAAAGCCGAATTGGTAAAAACCTTTGATATTGATGCCTCACGCATCGAAACCGATGGCAAAGGCGAAAGCGAACCCATTGAAAGCAACAATACCCCATTGGGCAAATCGAAAAACCGAAGGGTAGAGTTTCTTAAACTTTAAAACTTTTCAGCCATGCGTTACTTGCTTATTGCATTCGCTGCTCTAGTTATTTGGAGTTGCAACGAAGATAATCCTCTCGATTCCAATAATAAATATTGGCTGATCGACATTAACGATGGGGGTTTGGTAACTACTTCGGATGGCGAAACCGATGTAAAATCGCACATACGAATGGTAGTACGCGGCACTTACGAGGGAGCTACGCCCGAAGGCACATGGGATTTATCAATTGACCAATACACCTACATGGATTTAACCGAAAATGTACAGGATGAACACATTTTGGAAGGTTACTATTCGGGTAAAAATTACTACACAAAAGTTAATATTGATATAAAGCAACACGAAGTCAGTATTCCTAGCTTAACCGATAAAACATCGTTGTTCTTTTACAGTGATGATCGCACAATGCCTTATTTTATGTCATCGGCTGGTAAATACTTTTACAAAGTACAAGGCGATGATGGCAGAATTGAGGAATTTGGTGGCGAACAACTTTTTATGACCTCTTACCCCGAAACGATTAGAACAAGCCTAAGCGGATTAGAAAGCAATAATTTATCAACTGTTGAAATCGTTTTCAAGATGCTAACCGAAGCCGGGCTAACAAGTAGCATGTTAAAAGTTTCTGGTTCAATTTATGTTTTCGATTCAAGCACAGCACTTAACGAATGGATGAACCAACATCCACTTGTCGATTATCTAGAAAACCCTGAAACAATACCATTCAAATAACCTTTAATACATTCACAAAAATGAAAAACCTATTATCAACCGTTATCATTATCCTTATTGCAATAAGCCTGTTGGCCTGCAATAACAAAAAAGAAAAAACCTTGCAAGACGAGGCAACTGAAATTGTTGAAGAAATTGAAAAACTGCCCGAAGCGAAATCAAGTTCCGACAAAAAAATGTTCAAAATTGAGTCGGCCTACGTAAAGTACAACATGAAAGCCGCAGGGCAAGACATGGTGCGCGAATGGTGGTTCGACCAATATGGTAATCGCCAGCTCGAAGACAGCTACCTGACAATAATGGGCGAAAAAGCTGGCGGAATGACCCTTACCGCCGATGGCTATATGTACAAATGGGACTACGATGCAACCGAAGGCACCCGTATGAAATTTTATGCTCCGGCAGCTACCGATTACGACGACATCTCGAAAGATGACATTGAACGTTACGGAATCGAAAAACATGGTTATGAAGATATTGCCGGGAAAAAATGCCTTAAAGTTACTACCAAAAAACCCATCGAATCAACGGTGTGGATTTGGGAAAACATTCCTATGAAAACCATTTCGAACTTTGCAGGAAACGAAGTAGTAATGGAAGCTGTTGAAATTAAAACCGGCAAGTTGAATAATGTAAGTTTTGAGATTCCTCAAGAAATAACATTTACCGATTACCAATGAGACAAATAGCCTGCTTTTGTATATTGGTATTGCTAATGCTGCCAATTACCTTGCGCAGCTTTGCACAAAAAGTATTGCTCACCCTGCCACAGGGCGAGCAAATTCTTTATGCCGAATCGTCGCTCAGTATGTTTGATACCGAAGGTGGGCTGCAGGTTTGTACCGGCAACAATAAGGGGCAATATTTTGTGTATAAGAACAACAAAAAACTGGGGCCCTTTTCCGATTTACAAAAAGTGGCAAGCCTTATTGAATACCCCGATAGTTATGCTTACGATGAAAATGCAGGTATACCTGTTAACGAAGCTTACAACGAAAATATAGTAAGCTACGACGAAAACGGGAACAGCTTCATTGCTTTTGGCAACAAAAAATACGGTCCGTTTAGTCAGGTAAAAGATTTGTACATATCGAAGCAAATGCAAAAATTTTGGGCAGTAGTAGCTTTACCGCAAACCGATTATTCACGGCCACCACAATATCAACTAATTGGCTCTTCGGCACAAAATATCGATATCAAGGGTGATCCCTACGATTTAAAAGTGAACAATGACCTGAGCATGGCACTGGTTGCTTCGAAATATGAATTACGTGGCGATGTTGATATCGATGCCATGAACAAATACACACAGGAACTGGAAAAAATGATGGCCGAAATGGGCGATGAATTGGACATGGAGAAACTGGCCGAAATGTCGAAAAAAATGGAAAAACTGGCAACACAAAACCAGATGCAAAATGCCCAATATCATATTTGCACTTCCGAATCGAAACATTTTGGCCCCTTCAGTTCAATGTTCCCGGACGAAACCAACCCGGCTTTTTGTTCGGATAAGGGTTCAAACTGGTATTTTGTTGCCGATGGTTTTTTGTACAAAAACGGCACAAAAACAACTTCGCTGCCCGATTCCGACATTAACCAAATTTGGTGGTCGGCCAATGCCCAAAGCTTTGCCTACAGCACTTACGAAAAGCTGGTGCTCAGTACAGGCGAGCAATTTCCCTTCCCCCTCGAAATGAAAACAGTGACCGAGAACGGTAAAACCACCCTGAAATGGTTGGCTTTGGAGGATGGGCAAAAGTTAGTTCTGTACAACAAGACCCTTTAGATATGAGGCTTTTAGCTTTATTCTTTTTGGTTTGTTTGTTTGGCTTTTTAGCCTGCAAGCCCAAACAAAATGGTGTTGAACATTTGGTTGAAGCAAACTGGCCCGAAACAAGTGCTTTATTGGATGAGTTCCACTCCCTTTTCAATAAATATTTCGAAATGGCCGATGACCAATTGCTGGCGTCGGCCATTGTTTTTCCCGAATTGCTGCGTTACAGTAAATTGCGCGATATAATAGAAACCGAAGCCCTAAAAACACTGTATGTTCAATACGGCACACAATACGCTAACTTTTCCATAGGCCCCTTTCAAATGAAACCTTCGTTTGCCGAAGATTTGGAAAGGGCATCACTACAGAATCGATTCTATTACTTTTTGCCAAGCGATACTTTGGCAAGCAACAAAGCCAGGTTAAACCGCATTAAAAGGCTCGCCAATAGCGAGGGGCAAATGCATTATCTGTTTGTTTTTGTACAGTTGATGAACCTAAAATTTGAAGCACATCAGTTTGAGTCGTTAAGAGAAAGGGTAGGGCTTTATGCAACAGCCTATCAGGCAGGTTATAATTTGAGTATTGATGAGCTTAAGCAAAAACAATATGGGCAGTTTTATCACACCGATTTGTTACCCCATAAAAAAACGAAGTACTATTCCTATTCAGCCATTTCATTAAGCTATTATACACACCAAAAAGGTGTAAACAAAAGAATTACAAATAATTATTAACATTAAATTATCAGATTATGAATTTATTACGAATTAGTTTTTTAGCGGTACTCTTTCTTTTTCAATTTACATCTTGCAATAAAGCCGATGATCCCAATCCTGTCACAAAATCAGTACTAAAAATCACAGTAAGTTTACCTGATGGTTGGACACCTGTTAGCGGCTCGGTTTTGGAGCATCAATACATGAAAGGCACTGCTTCGTTTATGATTAAGGAAGAAAAAGCATTAAACAATATGGATTTGGATGAAGCGGTTGAAAAAGCAATTGATGTGCTGAGTTCAACTTTCAATAACTTTAGTTCCACTGACCCTGAGGCTATGCTTGTTGATGGCCACGAAGCTTTAAGCATAATATTTGCTTACAATGTAAGCGTTGGCGGAACAGTTATTCAAATGAAAATGCAAAGTGTTTATGTAATGGTCAATCAACAATGTCAATTAATTGCATTTGGCGATCAGGAATCTTTGTTTGCTAACCTTAGCAATGATATTTCACAAATATTGGCTGGAATAAAATTTGTATTGGAATAATAATCAATTAATTGTAAACCAAAAAGTAGTGCCTTTGTCCAGTTCGCTTTCGATCCAAATCTTTCCGCCCAATAATTCAATCATTTCTTTTACAATGCTTAAGCCAAGGCCTGTGCCTCCTATGGTGCTTTTTGTAACGTTACTGCCCCTGTAAAAGCGGTCGAAAACTTTTTCTATTTCATCGCTCGATATACCTATGCCTGTATCTTTTACGAAAAAGTGCAGCTGATTGTTTAATTGATCGATACCAATTGTAATGCTGCCCGAGTTGGTATATTTAAAAGCATTTGAAACCAAATTGGTAAAAATCTGGCGCAATTTTTCATAGTCGGTTTGCACATAACAAATCTGCCCCACAAAGTTTTCAGTTATCAACTTAATACCACGCTCGTTAAATTTGGGTAAGTTGAATGATTGTTTAATATCATTAATGAGGTCACAAGCACTAAATTTAGTTGGTACTTTATACAGTAAGCCGGTTTGCAAGCGCGAGTACAAAACGATATCATCGATAATGCGTACAAGTTGCTCCGAATTACGCATAATTATTTCGGAATATTGATTGATTAGTTCTTTGTTATCTGTGTCGGGTAAAAGGCTGGCAAAACCCATGATTGAGTTCATTGGGGTACGTATTTCGTGACTCATATTGGCCAAAAACGATGTTTTTAATCGGTCGCTTTCTTCGGCTTTTTCTTTGGCAACAATCAGCTCTTGGGTCATTAATTTTTGCTCGCTTATGTCGCGGCCAATACCAATCAGTCCAATTATGTTTTTATCTTTATCGAAAAGTGGAAATTTTGAAGCAGTTCGGTACCGGGTATTCATTTCTTTATCGGTGTATTGGCTTTCCATGTTTACTAGGGCCTTCCCGGTATTCAAAACCAATAGGTCTTCGTCATAACCCCTTTTGCCGTTAACGGGGTCGAACAATTCCATATCGGTTTTGCCTATACAAGCTGCTTCGCTTTCAATACCCATAATTTTAAGGTCGGCCCTATTGGCTAAAATCTTTTGGGCTTTCAGGTCTTTTACATAAATCGCATCGGGTAAATTGTCGATTAATGTTCTGAGTAACAGACGTTCAATTTGCAGCTCTTCGAGTGTTTTTTTTCGATGGGTAATGTCCCTTGCAATGCTTAGTATTGCTTGCTTCCCTTGGTAAGTAACCAAACTGGAAACAATTTCAACCGGGAAAACTTTCCCGTCTTTTGTTTTATGTTTGGTCTCAAATTTTTGAATAATATCATTTGGCATTATTTTAGCAAACGTCTCAATTTCGGCTTTTGAATGAGTGGCATCTATTCCTAAAATTCCAATTTTTAATAGTTCATCGTGCGTATAACCCAAAACATCTTCGGCCGATTTGTTAACTTCAATTACTTGGCCATCAAAACCGATTACCCAAGCTGTTTCGTTCATTCCGTCGATCAGTTCTTTGTAATTTGTTAAACTCTCTTGCAATAATATTTCGGCTTTTTCGCGTTTCTTGATTTGTTTTTTAAGTTTTTTGTTTTGTTTTGATAAGGTGTTTTTCATTAAGTAGTTGTCGATGTGAATTGAAACCCTTGCCAGCAGTTCCATTTCAATAAACGGTTTCGAAACATAATCGACCCCGCCAACTTCAAAAACCTTTTGTATGGTTTTTTGGTCGTTTAACGCACTTATGAAAATTACCGGTATTTCTTTGGTGTTTTCGTTTGATTTGAGCTTTCGGCAAACTTCAAAACCATCGATACCGGGCATAACAATATCGAGAATAATCAGCGAAAGCTTTTGCTTTTCGGCTATGTACAAAGCATCTTCGCCATTGCTTGCTTCAATAATATAGTGCCCCGAGTTTTGCAGCACCACCGAAAGCAACTGCCTGTTCGGTTTAAAATCGTCAACAATTAATATAACTGCTTCTTTCATTCGAAAAAAATTTGTTATAAAAGGCCGGATTTTTCTGAAGAAGTGGTAATCGCATGATTTATTTTGGCATATGCCGATTTTTCAGTCATCCGTGTTTATTTTTATATATTCATGCTCCTACATTCACGTATAAAAATAACATATAATTACTCGGTATTACTGTTGATTGAAAAATAAAAAGTACTTCCTTGGCCCAATTCGCTTTCGACCCAAATTTTACCTCCAAGCAGCTCAATCATTTCTTTTACAATGCTTAAGCCTAAGCCTGTTCCGCCAATGGTGCTTTTGGCAACATTACTGCCTCGGTAAAAACGTTCAAAAATTTTATCGATTTCTTTTTCAGGAATACCTATTCCGGTATCTTTAACAAAAAAGTGTACTTTACCGTTTTTGCTTTCAATGCCCATGGTTATGCTTCCAGAAGGTGTGTATTTATAGGCATTTGATACAAGGTTAGTGAAAACCTGGCGTAGCTTTTCATAATCGGTATGTACATGGCATATTTCACCAATTTTGTTTTCGGTTTTTAATTCTACTCCAAGGTTATTGTATTCGGGGAGGTTAAACGATTGTTTCACGTCGTTGATCAAATCGCAAACACTGAACGCACTAGGCATATTTCGCAGCAAGCGCGTTTGCAGGCGCGAATACAGCACAATATCGTCGATAATGTGCACTAGTTGTTCCGAATTGCGCACAATAATATTGGCATATTTACACATCAGTTCTTTACTTTCTTCCTCGGGCAGCAAGCTTGCAAAGCCCATAATGGAGTTCATAGGGGTACGTATTTCGTGGCTCATGTTTGCCAAAAACGACGACTTTAAACGGTCACTTTCTTCGGCTTTCTCTTTGGCGGCAATTAACTCTTGGGTCATCTTTTTTTGCTTGGTAATATCCTCGCGTACTGCTAAATAATGGGTAATTTTTCCTTTTGAAT
>DAOSWJ010000135.1:0-8286 GCA_035380005.1 Prolixibacteraceae bacterium
GGACAACCTTATTGCCGAGGGTAAAGCAAAACCATTTATTATTGTAATGACCTATGGCATGACCAACGAAATTGAATTTGGCGGCTTGCGTAATTTCGATATAAAACCTTTTCAAACTGTTTTGGTCGATGAATTAATTCCTTATGTTGATGAAAATTTCCGCACTTTGGCCGATCAAAAAAATCGTGCAATGGCAGGCTTGTCAATGGGAGGTTTCGAAACAAGGCTCATTACATTGAACCGCCCCGATATGTTTTCGTACTATGGCTTGTTTAGCGGAGGCGTTTACAAACCCGAAGACATCAAAGATCACAAAAACCTCAAGCTGGTTTTTATTAGCTGTGGCAGCAAAGAACGCCCCGATGGTGTTAAAAATGCCGTGAGCGAATTGAAAAATGCAGGTTATAACGCCGTTTCGTACATATCGGAAGGAACTGCGCACGAATTCCATACATGGCGCCGCAGTTTGCACCAAATGGCTCAACTTATTTTTAAATAGTAGTTTTTTATAAAAAAATATTTTAATGAAAAAATATTCAATTTTACTGGTAATGTTTGCCATTTTGGGCTCAGTATGTTTTGCTCAAACAGAGGCGACCGAAATTAAAGAGGATTTTGTACCATCAACCCTTAACCAACCGGGCAAAGAGTATCCAATGGTGAATTCGCAAGGATACGCGCGCTTTAAAATAGATGCACCCGAAGCACAGAGTGTTGTTGTAAGTTTGGGCTTAGGTGGAACACGTGGCGGAACTCCGCTTGCTAAAACCGAAGATGGCTCGTGGATGGGAACAACAGCAGGCCCTATGGACGAAGGGTTTCATTATTATCATGTAACAATCGATGGAGGCGTGTTTAACGATCCGGGTGCTCTGAATTTTTATGGTTCAACACGTTGGGAAAGCGGTATCGAAATACCTGCTCACGATCAGGATTTTTACGCCTTAAAAGATGTACCTCACGGAAATGTTCAACAAATTCTTTTCCCGTCGAAAAGTACCAACACTTCGCGCAGAGCTTTTGTTTATACACCTCCGGGCTACGGAAAAGATCGTAAGGAACGTTTTCCTGTTCTTTATTTACAACACGGTTGGGGCGAAGATGAAACTGCCTGGAGCAACCAAGGTCGCGCAAATTTAATTATGGACAACCTGATTGCCGAAGGTAAAATTAAGCCTTTCATTATTGTAATGACTTATGGTATGACCAATGAAATAAAGTTTGGCAGTGGTTTCCGTAATTTCGATTTTACCCAATTTCAAACCGTATTGGTCGATGAACTGATCCCTTATGTTGATGCTAATTTTTCAACTATTGCCAATCATGAAAACCGTGCAATGGCTGGCCTGTCGATGGGTGGAATGGAAACAAAAATGATTACCTTGAACCGTCCCGAAGTTTTCTCGCATTATGCTTTGTTGAGCGGAGGAACCTATGCTCCCGACGATATCAAAGACAAATCGCAAGTGAAGCTTATCTTTTTAAGTTGTGGCAGCAAAGAGCGCCCCGATGGTGTTAAATCGGCAGCAGTTGCATTAAAAGAAGCCGGATTTAATGCTGTTTCATACATTTCGGAAGGTACAGCTCACGAATTCCAAACATGGCGCCGTAGCCTTTACGAATTGGCACCGCTTCTGTTTAATTAATATTAAAAAGAAATAATGAGACAAATAGCTTTGTTGTCCATGGCCCTTATATTGGCAATGGGCAACTTCGCTTTTGGCCAAGTAACCAAAGCGAAAGAAGACTTTAAACCTTCGGAAGTTAATCAACCCGGGAAACTATTTCCCCAGGTTAATTCCGAAGGTTGTGTACGTTCCCAAATTTTGGCTCCCGATGCCAAATATGTACAACTCGACATTGGCGGCGTGAAATACGACATGGTTGAAGATGCCAATGGCCTTTGGACAGGCGAATCGGCACCACAAGACGAAGGTTTTCACTATTATCAGTTAAATATCGATGGCGCATCAGTACCCGACCCCGGCACCAAGTACTTTTACGGTGCCGGCCGTTGGGGCAGCGGTATCGAAATTCCGGCTCACGACCACGAAATATATGCAATGAAAGACGTAGCCCATGGCTTAGTGAGCGAACTCAATTACTACTCGAAAATAACACAGGCCTGGCGACGTTGCTTTGTTTACACGCCTCCCGGATACGAGGCCAATAGCAGCAAACGCTATCCCGTGCTTTATCTTCAACACGGAAGTTTTGAAGATGAAACCGGATGGCCCGGCCAAGGTAAAGCCAATCTTATTCTCGACAACTTAATTGCCGAGAAGAAAGCTGTTCCAATGATTATTGTAATGGACAATGGCTATGCATATAAACCACAAAATAATGCCAATGGTCGTCCGGCTATGGCTTTCGAAGAAGTGATGATGCAGGAAATTATTCCAATGATTGATGCTCGTTTTCGTACACTTGCTAGCCGTGAAAACCGAGCTATCGCAGGCCTTTCGATGGGTGCCAACCAAACCATGCGCATTGCCATGAACAACCTCGAACAGTTTGCCTATTATGGTGGTTTCAGCGGAACATCAAATTACCCAAGTTCCGATGAGATTAATGTTGATACATTCTTAAACGGAGCTTTTAAAGATGGGAAAAAGGTGAACCAACAGCTCAAAGTGCTGTGGTTGGGCTTGGGTACCAAAGAACCTGAACCTTTTCCGGGTTCGGTTGGTGCTTTCCGTAAAATGCTCGACAAACAGGGCATCGAACATGTATATTACCAATCGCCCGAAACTGCCCACGAGTGGCAAACCTGGCGTCGATCGTTGTATCAATATGCACAATTGCTGTTTAAATAAAAATTAAATGCAAATTGATAAAAGATGAAGAATTTTCTTGTGATTTTGGTGCTCATAACTCAGACAAGCTTTTTTTGTTTGGGACAGTTGGTTGAAAACTCGATTCCTGCGCCTACAAACATTAATCAGAATCAGTGTCCGTGTATTATGCCCGACAATAGTGTTTATTTTAGGGTAAATGCGCCCAATGCACAAAAAATTCAAATCGATTTGGGGAAAAAGTACGACATGGTGAAAGGTGCGAATGGTGTTTGGACTGTTCGCACCGAACCTGTCGAGCCCGGTTTTCACTATTATTTTTTGGTTATTGATGATGTGCCTGTTGCCGACCCTGCCAGTCAATCGTTTTTTGGAACAGGCAAAATGGCCAGCGGAATTGATATTCCTGAAGAAGGAGTCGATTTTTACTCGGTAAAAGATGTTCCGCATGGTGCAATGTCATCAAAATATTATTATTCAAATGTTACCGAAACATGGAGGAGACTATATGTTTATACACCCCCAGGTTACGATAAAAACCTTAAAACGAAGTATCCGGTGGTATATGTTCAACATGGTGGGGGCGAAGATGAAAACGGTTGGGTTGTTCAGGGTAAAACCGACCTTATTATCGACAATCTCATAGCCGAAGGAAAAGCAAAACCCATGATTGTGGTAATTGCAAATGGGAATATTCGTTCGGGTATTGGCGGTTACAGTAGCGAGGGTATGACCGGATTCAAAAATGAAATGATCCAAAATATTGTACCCTTTATCGATGAGAATTACCGTACAATTGCCGATGCTAAACACCGCGCCATTTGTGGTTTATCTATGGGTGGAGGGCAGTCGTTTTATGCCGGGCTCGAAAATACGGATGTTTTTGCATCGGTAGGTATATTTAGTTCAGGTATTTTTGGTGGCATACGAAATGCCTCGGGCAGCACTTTCGATGCCGAAAAAGAAATTCCCGGATTGCTCAGCAACTCGTCGGCTTTCAACAAAAAGCTCGATTTGTTTTACATCTCATGTGGCGAAGGCGATATGCGAATAGAGCATACAAAAAATGCTGTAGCTGCAATGAAAGAAAAGGGCTTGGATGTAAAATTTAATTCCTTTCCGGGCGACCACGAGTGGCAGGTTTGGCGTAAATCGTTACATGATTTTGCTTCACTCTTGTTTAAATAGAAATGTATAATTGATAACTTGGAAACAAAAACATATAATTATGAGAAAAGTATTGACTTTCGGATTTGCTTTGTTCTTGTTAAGTCCGTTTATTTTAAAGGCACAACAAGCCAATGTAAACCTCGATTACAATCCGCAAAAAGATACCGAAGGGCTTGTTCCTTTTAGTGCTCCAATTAATTCGCCCGAGGTGCACGACGACCAAACGGTTACTTTTAGGGTGAAAGCCCCAAATGCTACTAAAGTTGAACTTCCTTCAGGGGCAATTCATACTTCGTTGGGTTTAGGACGTGAGCCGCTTCAATTTACAAAAGGCGACGATGGCATTTGGACATTAACCATTGGTCCGCTTCCGGTTGATATGTACGCTTATAATTTAAGAATCGATGGAGTACAAACGAGTGACCCCAGTAATACCTATGCAGCTTTTACGGCCATGCCTCCCTACAGCCAGTTGGTTGTTCATGGCGACGGGCCGGCCTACTACGATGCCCAAAATGTACCGCATGGCAATGTAACACGCCACGTTTACCGTTCCGAAGTTACAAAAGGAGAGCGCGAGATGTATGTGTACACTCCACCTGGTTACAATCCCAAAAAGAAATATCCGGTTTTGTATCTCGTTGGAGGCAGCGGCGAGCTTCCTTCAAACTGGGTTTACGACGGAAGAGTAAACTTTATTATGGATAACTTGCTTGCAGAAGGCAAAGCCGAGCCAATGATCATTGCGATTCCTAATAATCAGGTTATTCATCGTAACCATCCACAACATGCCGAGCTTACTTTCGATATTTTTGAAAAAGAACTCCGCGAACATGTTATTCCTTTGGTAGATGAAAATTATAGCACCATAAGGTCGCCTAAAGGCAGGGCAATTTCAGGCTTGTCGATGGGGGGGCGCCATAGCATGTTTATTGGTTTCCGCTCGCTCGATGTGTTTGCCAACTTTGGTATTCTTAGTGCTGGCGATACCCAACCCGAAACAACATTGAAGCATTTCTTAACCGATCCTGATGTAAATAATAAAGTCGATTATCTTTTTGTTGGACAAGGCACAAAAGAAGCTCAAGGCTTTTTTAACGCCAGGGTTCAGGCACTTT
This sequence comes from Prolixibacteraceae bacterium, assembly GCA_035380005.1. Classification (GTDB taxonomy): domain Bacteria; phylum Bacteroidota; class Bacteroidia; order Bacteroidales; family Prolixibacteraceae; genus Roseimarinus. Next base: position 5,084 of record DAOSWJ010000135.1, read on the forward strand.
GTGATGCTTTAACAAAACATGAAATCGAACATGATTACTACATAGGCGGACATGGTGGCCACGATTGGAGCACCTGGCGACACCTGTTGTATTACCGGTTTTTACCCAACCTATGGAAGAAATAGAAATATGCGATTAATCAACAGATTGCTTCGCTATGCTCGCAATGACGCTCAATGTCTTTTTATTGGGGCAGGAGGAGGGTTGGCGGCGTAGCCGCCAACCCTCCTCCTGGATATTTTTTAGATGACACGTCATTGCGAGCAACGCGAAGCAATCCTTTGGTTTTATAATCACAATATAATGAAAGATATTAATAAAATGAAAATCAGCATCTTATTTTTGGCAATCATCACGCTTATGTTGGGTGCCTGCACAAAACTTCAACCCGGGCAAATAAAAGTTGAAGGAGGAATCATTCAGGGAACAGTAACCGAGGATATGGCTATTTATAAAGGCATCCCGTTTGCTACACCACCTGTTGGCAATTTGCGTTGGAAAGCACCGCAGCCTGTCGAAAAATGGGAAGGTATAAAGCAAACAACCGAATATGCTCCTGCGCCCATGCAAGGTGGATCTCCTGCTTCGGGGAAAAGCGAAGATTGCCTTTATTTGAATGTTTGGAGCCCGGCAGAAACAGCCAATGAAAAACTGCCTGTGCTGGTTTGGATTTATGGTGGTGGATTCAGTTTTGGTTCTACTTCCGATCCTGTACATAATGGCGAAAACCTTGCCCGTAAAGGGGTTGTTGTTGTAAGTGTTGCATACCGGGTAGGCCAAATTGGTTTTCTGGCTCATCCCGATCTGAGTAACGAAAATCCCGAAGGCGTTTCGGGCAATTATGGTTTGCTCGATATGATTGCAGGGTTGCAATGGGTGCAGAATAATATAAAAGCCTTTGGTGGCGACCCGGGAAAAGTGACCATATTTGGCGAGTCGGCCGGAGGCATTGCTGTGAGCATGTTGTGTGCATCACCATTGGCAAAAGGTCTGTTTCATGGTGCCATTTCGCAAAGTGGAAGCTCATTTGGCCCTACACGTCCCACTACATACCCCGGCGAAAACATGAAAACCCTTGATCAAGCTGAACAAGACGGCATTGAATACGCAAAAAGTTTTGGTGTTACGTCAATTGAAAAACTTAGGGAAGTTGATGCCGAAAACCTAATTCCACGAGGCTGGACTCTGCCCGGAAGCTGGCCTATTGTTGATGGTTATGTAATACCCGACGATCAGTTTACGCTTTACCAGAATGGAAATTATAACGATGTTCCTGTGCTTATTGGTTACAATTCCGACGAAGGGCTTAGTTTTCCTTCTGGTCGTACTTCCGAAGAATATGCTGCTTATTTGAATGAGCGTTTTGGCCCCTATGCCGATAAACTTTTGGCTGCTTACCCGCTCACTGATAATGTAGTTGCCCGTTCGGCCCGAAACTTGATGCGCGATGCCGCTTTTGGTTGGGGAACATGGAGCTGGGCACGTTTGCAGACCCAAACCGGACAGTCGCCCGTGTATTTGTATTATTTCGATCAGCATCCACAATATCCCGAAAATTCACCACAGGCTGATCACGGAACTCCGCATGGTGTTGATGTTGCCTACGTTTTTATGAATCTCGATAAAAAGAACCCTCGCTTTACTACTGCCGATTTCGAAATTTCAGAAATCATGGGAACTTACTGGACTAATTTTGCCAAATATGGAAATCCCAATGGCGAAAATGTGCCAAAGTGGCCTGTTTTTACGAATAATAATCCACAGGTGATGTATCTCAAAGCACAGCCTCAAATTGGACTTGTGCCCGACGAAGCATCACTTAATGTGATGGATGAATATTTCGAGTGGCGTCGTTCGCCCGAAGGAAAAGAGTGGGGTAGCAATAATTGAAACCAAATAAATTTAAAGATATGAAGCTTTCTGTTTTATCGTTTGTATTGATTTTACTAGCGTTTACTTCGTGTACCGAAAAGAAAACAAGTAAAGAAGATTTTCACATTTACCTGTGTTTTGGACAATCGAATATGGCCGGTGCTGCCCGCGCCGAAGCGCAAGATTCTACTGTTGACGATCGTTTGAAAATGATGAGTGCTATGGACTGTCCCGATAAAGGGCGCGTTAAGGGCAACTGGTACACGGCCACACCACCTATTTGCGACTGCAATGCAGGCATTTCGCCAGCCGATTATTTTGGCCGCACTTTGATCAAAAACCTTCCTGAGAAAGTTGAAGTTGGTTTGATTAATGTTTCGGTGGGTGGTTGTAAAATTGAATTGTTCGACAAAGAAAACTACCAAAGTTATATCGAAAACGCTCCCGGTTGGATGAAGGGCTGGATTGAAAACTATGGAGGAAATCCTTATGGCCGTTTGGTTGAACTTGCAAAGCTTGCTCAAAACGATGGCGTAATTAAAGGTATTTTGTTGCATCAGGGCGAATCGAATCCTAACGATACACTGTGGACTCAAAAGGTAAATGATATTTACAACAACCTGATTGCCGATTTGAACTTGAACCCCGATGAAGTTCCGCTCGTAGCCGGCGAATTGCTCAGTGCCGAATTTAATGGCAAATGCCATGCTTTTAACGAGTTTATTAACCAACTCCCCAATGTAATCCCCAATGCACACGTAGTGTCGTCGCAAGGCTGCCCCGGTATGCGCGATGGACTGCATTTTACTGCCGAAGGATACCGGATATTGGGGAAACGTTATGGCGAAAAAATGTTGGAGATAAATTATTAGAATCTTTAATAGTTTTTGTTGAGTAAGTTTTGGTATATGAAATAAAGTTGTATTTGAATTTTTCATTTTTTGCGTAAAATCAACAAAATAAATCATGATAAGTAGTCATTTGTATCTGAATTTATAAAATGTTTATCTGAAATCGTGCATCAATAAATTTATTATCTGGTAGTTTTATCGTTGTAAATTTGAATGTGTATGCAAATTTATTGCAGAGCTATTTTTGAGTTTTATTAATTAAATGATAACAGATATGAAGCACTTGTTTATTTTTATGGCGTTGATAGCAATTGGCTTGCTTTGTAATGCGCAAAATTGGCAAAAAACCAATTCGGGGGCAAAAGCTGAAGTTAACGAAACCCAAATCGAAATTCGGTTTTTTAGTCCGGAAATTGTTCAGGTTAAAAAGTGGCCAAACGGGAAATCGTTTAATAAAGAAAGCCTTTCGGTGGTGAAAAC
>DAOSWJ010000136.1:0-8283 GCA_035380005.1 Prolixibacteraceae bacterium
TGAATAATTGTCGATCCCATTGTGGCGCAGTCGATGGTTGAGTTGGCTCCTATTTCAACATCGTCTTCAATAATTACATTGCCAATTTGGTGCAGTTTTTTATAAGTGCCGTCTTCTTGAGGCGCAAAACCAAAACCATCAGAGCCAATAACTGCACCGGCATGTACAATGCAATTTTTACCTAAACGAGTGTCGGGGTAAATCTTTACGCCTGCAAAAATTATGGTGTTGTCTGCAATAACAGAGTCGCGGCCAATCCAGCACTGTGGGTGTATTTGCACATTGTTGCCTATTTTCACCCCATCGGCAATGTAACTGAAAGCGCCAACATAAACATTGTTGCCTATATTAGCCGATGTTGAAATAAATGAAGGTACTTCGATACCCTTTTTTACAGGAATCGATTGAACATACATGTCCATAAGCTGTGCCAAGGCTTTGTATGCATCGGGCACTTTAATTAGCGTTGCATCGATTGTTCGCGAAGGCTTAAAGTCGCGGTTAACAAGTACTGCCGACGATTTCGTTTCGTAAATAAACGATTCGTACTTCGGGTTGGACAAAAACGAAAGAGTGCCAGGTTTACCCTCTTCAATTTTCGATACATTATTGATTTTCAAATCATGATCACCTATAATCTCACCTCCAAGAAATGCCGCTATCTGGCGTACAGTAAATTCCATATATTTCAAATTAATCAGCGAAATAAATAAAAAAATCAAACTAATGCCAATTTCTTAGGGTAACACAGGTAATGTTTGGTTACCTTTTTCGAAATTGCGCTCAGGTCAATCTCCGATGCTTTATCTATCGAAACAGTTGCGTTGTTATTCATTAAAATGGTTATTTCATCGGAGTTTAACTCGTAAATATTATTGGTAATGGTGTTAGAAAAAACGAAGTAGTCGATTTCGTGCTCATTTACCGAAAGTAAAGCACTGTATTCGGTTTTTAACTTGTCAATTCTTTGTTGATCAAAAGCTTTGTCCGACAATTCGATTTTAAAAAGTTTGCGGTTGATGATTGCGTCCGAGAGAAAGGCCAGGATTGGGTCATTGTGTTTACTCCAAACTTTAATAGAGGCCATGATGTCGGGGTCGTCGAGCATTACAAAATTCGACAGAAGTTCCGACTTATAAAGTTCGAAATTCAAATTTTGTGTTTTGTTGTAATTTTGTTTTAAAAACCATTGCAAGTGGGGTGGCGCAAATAGTTCTATGCCCTGCATCGTCAGTTCTTTGGCTCGTTTAAGGACGTTAATTAGCATGTTTTCGGCAACAATTACCGTTTTGTGAAGGTAAACCTGCCAATACATCAAACGTCTGGCTATCAAAAATTTTTCAATTGAGTAGATGCCTTTCTTTTCAACAACGAGTTTGTCGTTGGCTACGTTGAGCATTTTGATAATGCGATCGGAACCAACAGTCCCTTCAACCACTCCGCTGAAAAAACTGTCGCGCCGCAGGTAGTCCATGCGGTCCATGTCGAGTTGGCTGGCTACGAGTTGGTGAAGAAATTTTTTGTGGTACTGGTTTTTGAAAATGCAAATTGCAAGTTCAAGTTTATTGTCGAATTGTTGGTTGAGTGTTTTCATCAGTTCGAGCGAAAGCACCTCGTGGTTAACGCCCTGAACAATTGTTTTTTCGAGGGCATGCGAAAAAGGTCCGTGCCCAATATCGTGCAGCAAAATGGCAACAGAAACGGCTTCAGCCTCGTCGGCAGTTATTTCAATGCCTTTCGATTGCAACGACGCAATGGCCGATCGCATTAAGTGCAAAGCACCCAAAGCATGCTCGAACCGAGTGTGGTTGGCACCCGGATAAACCAAACACGACAAACCCAATTGTTTAATCCGGCGCAGCCGCTGAAAATAGGGGTGCTCAATTAAATCGAAAATTAAGTCGGATTGAAGCCCGATGAACCCAAAAACCGGGTCGTTCAATATTTTTCGTTTATTTACTAACACATTAAAAGTATGAGAATTAACATTGATTACTTGCCGATAAAAATAAAATTAGCAATTACCAAAAATAAAATACCTAAGCAACATAACCTTAACAAATCGACATAAAATGTAAATCGATGCAGCAAAAGTACAACATTAAGCATTAATCATTGATTTTAAACCCAATGATTTTGCGCAATTCATTATTATTTGTATTTTTGCAGCGATTCTGTAAGTGAAATTATAGGGGGCGGTAGTCCCCTATTTTATTAACCTTGCACCATGATAAGTAAAGAACAGATTGAAGCATTGGCATTAAACGCTCTAACCGATGAGTACTTTATCGTTGATATATCGGTTAAAAAGGGAAACGTTATCGAAGTAACTATCGATGGCGATCAAGGTGTGTCTATCCAAAAATGCGTTGATGTGAGCCGTAGTATCGAAAGTAATCTCGACCGCGAAGCCGAGGATTTTGAACTAAGCGTTTCATCGGCAGGTTTGGGCAAGCCATTCAAGGTAAAGCGCCAATACGTGAAAAATATTGGAAACGAAGTTGAAGTGGTTAGCGGCGAAGGCAAACCCCTTGCGGGAATTATAGCTGCTGTTGACGACGAAGGCTTTGATCTTGAAACCAAAACAAAAGAAAAAGCTGCCGACAGCAAAAAGAAAGTCGAAGTGATAAGATCGCACCGCTTCCTTTTTAGCTCGAAGCCAAAAGTGAGAAACATTATATCGTTCAAATAAATAAAAATGAATACAATGGACAACGTTAGTCTGATTGATACGTTTGCCGAATTTAAGGATTTAAAAAACATCGACAGGGTTACTATGATGAGTGTACTCGAAGATGTGTTTCGCAGCCTCCTGCAAAAGAAGTACGGAAGTGATGAAAATTTCGACATCATTATCAATATCGACAAAGGAGACTTTGAAATTTGGCATCATAGGGATGTAGTTGCTGATGAAGACTATACCGATCCCAGCAAAGAAATACCGCTTTCAGAAGCCAAAAAAATCGATGCCGATTTTGAGGTAGGCGAAGAGGTTAGCGATGAAGTTAAGTTGTTCGACTTTGGTCGAAGGGCAATACTTAACTTGCGCCAAAACCTTGCCAGCCGAATTCTTGAGCTCGAAAAGGACAGCGTTTATATCAAATACAAAGATAAAATTGGCGAAATTGTTGCAGGCGAGGTTTACCAAATCTGGAAAAAAGAAATCCTTGTGCTCGACGATGAAGGCAATGAACTCATTCTGCCAAAAACAGAACAAATCCCTTCCGATTATTTCAGAAAAGGCGATAACGTAAGGGCAGTTGTTTACAAGGTTGAGCTCAAAAACAACAACCCGCTAATTATTCTTTCACGCACACAACCGGCATTTCTCGAAAGGCTTTTCGAGCTTGAAGTGCCCGAAATTTTCGATGGGCTTATTACCATCAAAAAAATTGTGCGTATTCCAGGCCAAAGAGCAAAAGTGGCAGTTGAATCGTACGACGAACGTGTCGATCCGGTTGGCGCTTGTGTTGGGATGAAGGGTTCGAGGATACATGGAATTGTTCGTGAATTGCGCAACGAGAATATCGATGTGATCAATTACACGGCTAACCTCAACTTGTACATTCAACGTGCGCTTAACCCGGCAAAAATTTCGTTCATAAAGGTTAACGAAGAAAACAAAAGCGCCGAGGTATATCTCAAACCCGAAGAAGTTTCGTTGGCAATTGGTAAAGGTGGCTTAAACATTAAACTTGCAAGCATGCTTACCGGTTACGAACTAGATGTTTACCGCGAAACCGATGTCGATGACGAAGATGTTAACCTCGATGAATTTGCCGACGAAATTGAAGACTGGGTTATTGATGAACTAAAAGGAATCGGTTGCGATACCGCCAAAAACGTTCTGAGCATTTCGCGCAGCGATTTGATCAAAAGAACCGATTTGGAAGAGGAGACCATCGATTATGTATTGCAAATTTTAAAATCTGAGTTTGAACAATAATCAGGTTACACATTTCGAAAATTAATTTAGTAAAGGTTTTTTATGGCAGCAGGCACAGGCACAAAACGATTAGGAAAAGTTGCAAGGGAATTTAACGTTGGTATTTCTACCATGGTTGAGTTCCTTACTAAAAAAGGGTATCATGTTGATTCAAACCCGAATGCTAAAATCGACGACGACCAGTATGTGCTTCTTCAAAAGGAGTACAGCAGCGATATTTCGTTGAAAAAAGAATCGGAAAAAATCAACCTTAGGGTACAAAGGCACCAGAAAAACGAAACCATTACTATCGACGATATCGATCAGACAGATGCTGACGATGATTTCGACGATGATGATATGGATGACGATGCCGATGATAATGTTTTGCGCGTGACCGATTCAAATACCAAAAAAACGGTTACCGTTACGCAAAAGAAAAGTAAGCCAGCAGATGAAATAGTTAGCCATACTCCAAAAAGTGAGGTTAAAATTGTTGGTAAAATCGATCTCGACCGTAAACCGAAAACCGTACAAGCCGAAGCTGTAAAAGATAATGCTCCTTCCGAGGCAACTGTTCAAAAACCATTGGAACAAAAGCCGGTTGAGCAAAAAGCAGTTGAGCAAAAACCTGTACAGCCAAAAGCTGAAAAACCAGCTGAGAAAGCCCCAGAAAAATCTGTAGCTGAAAAACCTGTAGCCGAAAATTCGCAAAAGCCAATTGAAGAGACCAAAACCGAAAAGCCTGCTGATAAGGCTGTAGAGGTTAGCAAACAAAAGCCTGCCGAAGTACCACATACTAAGGCGAATAAAGAAGAATTACATAAAGTGCCTGTAAAAGAAGAAAAGGTTGCAACTGCAAAAACAGAAAAGGCTCAAGAGCCTGAAAGCAACCAAATTGAAACAAAAATTCCAAAAGTTAATAACGATGTTAAGGTGATTGGGAAAATTGATCTCAATACCATTAACCAGTTAACAAGGCCTCCAAAAAAATCGAAAAAACAACGCGAAGAAGAGCGTAAGGCAAGGCAAAAACCAAAAGTGGATCCCAATGCGGCCAAAGATGTTAAAAAGCCGGGCGAAAGTGTTGAAAATGCTCAATCGGCAGCCGATAAAAAGAAACGCAAACGCAAACGCATCAAAAAAGAACGTGTTGATATAAATAACGAACAGAAACAAACACCTGCTTCGAACGATAAAGGTGCCAGACCTCAAGGTAAGCACCCTCAACATTCTCAGCATTCTCAACATTCTCAACAGCGTAAGCGTCCGCTCAAACACGAGGTTTCGGAAGAAGATGTACAAAAGCAGGTGAAAGAAACTTTGGCAAGGTTAACAACCAAAACCAAGTCGAAAGGTGCTAAATATCGTCGCGATAAACGTGCCGCTTATACCGATAAAATGGCCAACGAAATGGCCGAAGCACAAGCCGAACAAAAAGTAATTAAGGTAACCGAGTTTGTATCGGTTAGCGAACTGGCTACCATGATGGATGTAACTGCAACACAGGTTATTTCTACTTGTATGAGCCTCGGTTTGTTTGTGTCGATCAACCAACGTCTCGATGCCGAAACACTGGTTTTAGTGGCCGAAGAATTTGGTTACAAGGTTGAATTCATCAGTGCCGAAGTGCTTGAAGCTATTGAAGATTCAGAAGATACAGAGGATCAATTGCTCCCACGTGCGCCAATTGTAACAGTTATGGGGCATGTTGACCATGGTAAAACACTCTTGCTCGACTACATCCGTAGCAGTAATGTAGTGGCCGGCGAAGCTGGTGGTATTACCCAGCACATTGGTGCTTACAATGTTGAACTCGACGATGGACGTAAAATTACCTTCCTCGATACACCGGGTCACGAAGCGTTTACCGCAATGCGTGCAAGGGGTGCGCAGGTAACCGACGTGGCAATTATCATTATTGCTGCCGACGATAACGTGATGCCACAAACCATAGAAGCCATCAACCACGCTTCGGCTGCTGGTGTGCCTATTGTTTTTGCCATCAATAAAATTGATAAACCAACAGCTAATCCCGATGCCATAAAAGAACGTTTGGCCCAAATGAATTACTTGGTAGAGGAGTGGGGCGGAAAATATCAATCACAAGATATTTCTTCTAAATCGGGTGTTGGTATTGCTGAGTTGCTTGAAAAAGTATTGCTCGAAGCCGAAATGCTCGATCTTAAAGCCAACCCGAATAAAAATGCAACGGGTTCAATTATTGAGTCGTCGCTCGATAAGGGGCGTGGTTATGTAGCAACTGTTTTGGTACAGAATGGTACTCTTCGCGAAGGCGATATTCTTTTAGCTGGACAATACATGGGGCACGTAAAGGCCATGTTTAACGAACGTGGAAACCGTATAAAAGAAGCTGCCCCTGCAGAACCTGCTCTTGTTTTAGGTTTGAACGGAGCCCCTCAGGCTGGCGATAAGTTCAATGTAATGGAATCGGAACGCGAAGCCAGGCAAATTGCCAATAAACGCGAGCAATTACAACGCGAACAAGGTATGCGTACCCAAAAACACATTACCCTCGACGAAATTGGACGTCGTATTGCAATTGGTAACTTCCAGGAATTGAACGTTATTGTGAAGGGTGATGTTGACGGATCGATTGAAGCTTTGTCCGACTCACTCATCAAGCTTTCCACTCCCGAAATTCAGGTGAACATCAAACACAAAGCTGTTGGTCAGATCTCCGAATCGGATGTTATGTTGGCTTCGGCTTCCGATGCAATTATTATCGGCTTCCAGGTTCGTCCATCGCTTTCGGCACGTAAAATTGCCGAACAAGAGCAAATCGATATTCGCTTGTATTCAATAATTTACGACGCAATTGAAGAGATAAGGGCTGCAATGGAAGGTATGTTGTCACCCGAAATTAAAGAGGAAATTGTAGGTACAGCTGAAATACTCGAGGTGTACAAAATTACCAAAGTGGGTACAGTTGCCGGAAGTTTGGTTCGTGATGGTAAAATTATCCGCAACAATAAAGTGCGCGTAATACGCGATGGAATTGTAATTTATACCGGCGACCTTGGTTCGCTTAAACGCTTCAAAGAAGATGTTCGCGAGGTTAAAAGCGGTTACGAATGCGGTATGAACGTAAATGGATACAATGACCTTAAAGTTGGCGACACCATTGAGTCGTTTACCACTGTTGAGGTTGCCAAAAAATTGTAAAACCAATCATTGAAATATATTCTGAGAAGAACTCCTGATGGAGTTCTTTTTTTTTATATATTACCAAAGTTCTAAATTTCTGAATAAATAAGTGATCGAACCTATTTAAATGATTATGACAAATCCGACCAAAATTGGCATCGACCTGGGTGGAACTAACCTTAGGGTGGCCTTGGTTGCCGATGGGAAAATTGTACGCAAATTCGAAAAACCACTCGAAAACAAGCATGATTTGCCATCAACCATCGAACAGTTAACATCGGCTATTGAGCAGATATTGGTTGCTGATGTAAGTGGCATTGGCATAGGCGTGCCTTCGGTGGTCGATACCCAACGTGGTATTGTTTACAATGTTGCCAATATCTCATCGTGGGTCGAAGTTCACCTTAAAGCTTTGCTCGAAGATAAATTCAGTTTGCCGGTTTTCGTTAATAACGATGTGAATTGTTTTGTTCTAGGAGAACATGCATTTGGTGAAGCACGCAAATGCTCTTCGGTGGTGGGCTTGACAATTGGAACCGGTTTAGGAGCAGGAATTGTGATCGATAATCGGCTTTATGAAGGCAACAATGCCGGCGCCGGCGAAATCGGCCTTTTGCCTTACCTCGACAAAAATATTGAGTATTATTGCAGTAGTACCTTTTTTAGCGATATTCATCAAAGTAATGGTTACGAGTGTTACAAAAAAGCGTTCGAGGGCAATGCTACTGCCCTTAAAATATGGGATGAATTTGGAAAACACTTTGCACAAGCCATTAAATGTGTAGTGCTGGCTTACGATCCGCAAATGATTGTTGTGGGCGGTTCAATTTCAAAGGCCCATCGCTTTTTCAACGCTTCGATGTTGAATGGGCTTAACGATTTTCCGTTTCCAAAATCGATTGAAAAGCTGAAAATTGCTTTTACCGATAATGAAAACAGCAATATATTGGGTGCTTCGCTCCTATTTTAACTGAAAACATTAAAAGTACACAAAATGAAACCGATTATCATGACAATAATAGCAACAAGCCTTTTTCTCGCTAACGCTTGCAAACCATCGCCGGGCGATCAACAAAATGAAGTTTTATTACGTGGAAATTGGAAAATTTCATCATCGGCAAATGTATCCGAAACAGGAGAAGTCATTTCGAAAAAAGAATTTGCAACTACCAACTGGATTGATGCCCATG
>DAOSWJ010000137.1:0-8274 GCA_035380005.1 Prolixibacteraceae bacterium
ATTATCTTTGCTAACCTTATTTTTGAAATATTTTTTGTACACTAAAACCTGTATTATAACAAATTATAATCATTATCGAGATGAGTAACACACTAACAAACAAGGCTGCCGACAACATTCGTATTCTTGCAGCAGCCATGGTTGAAAAAGCCAAAAGCGGACACCCGGGCGGAGCCATGGGCGGAGCCGATTTTATGAACATTCTGTATTCAGAATACCTGAACTACGATCCAAGCGACATGACTTGGATTAACCGCGACAGGTTTTTCCTCGACCCAGGCCACATGTCGCCTATGCTTTATGCACAGTTAGCTATGGTTGGAACTTACAGTATGGAAGATTGCGCCAATTTCCGCCAATGGGGAAGCGTAACCCCAGGTCACCCCGAAGTTGATGTTGAACGTGGCGTTGAAAATACATCAGGCCCTCTCGGCCAAGGTCACGTTATGGCTGTTGGTGCTGCCATTGCCGAGCGCTTTTTGGTTGCCCGTTTTGGTGAGTGGATGGCTCACAAAACCTACACATTCATTTCGGATGGTGGTGTACAGGAAGAAATTTCGCAAGGTGCAGGCCGTATTGCTGGCTACCTTGGCCTAAACAACCTGATCATGTTCTACGACTCGAACGACATTCAGCTTTCGACCGAAACCGATGCAGTTACCACCGAAGATACTGCAAAAAAATACGAAGCTTGGGGTTGGAACGTGATGACCATTGATGGTAACAATGCCGACCAAATTCGCGAAGCAATCAATAAAGCCCAAAACGAAAAAAATAAACCGACAATCATAATCGGCAAAACCATTATGGGTAAAGGTGCTTTAACCGAAGCAGGCGAAAACTATGAACGCAAATGTGCTACCCACGGCATGCCCCTTGGCGAAGCCGGAGCATCGTTTGCTAAAACCGTTGCCAACCTTGGTGGCGATCCCGAAAATCCTTTTGTGATTTTCCCCGAAGTACAGGAAATGTACGCAAAACGCAAAGAAGAACTGATTAAAGCGGCAGCTGCTAAAAAAGGCGCTCAAGCCAAATGGGAAGCTGAAAACCCCGAAATGGCAGCAAAACTAAAATCCTTCTTCTCGAACGAAGCTCCTGCTATCGACTATGCTAAAATAGAACAAAAAGCAGGTTTGGCAACACGTGCTGCCTCAGCCAACGTGTTGGCAGTTTATGCCGAACAAGTTGAGAACATGGTTGTTTCGTCGGCCGACTTATCAAACTCCGACAAAACCGATGGTTTCTTGAAGAAAACCAAAGCTTTCACCAAAGGCGATTTCTCAGGTAAATTTCTGCAAGCTGGTGTTAGCGAACTTACCATGGGATGTATAATGAACGGTATGGCTTTACATGGCGGTATCATTCCTGTTTGCGGTACTTTCTTCGTTTTCAGCGACTACATGAAACCCGCTGCACGTATGGCAGCCTTAATGCAATTACCTGTAAAATATGTGTGGACACACGATGCATTCCGTGTAGGCGAAGACGGACCTACCCACCAACCGGTTGAACAGGAAGCTCAAATTCGTTTGTTGGAAAAACTGCAAAACCACAGCCACAAAAACTCGATGTTGGTATTGCGCCCTGCCGATGGCGACGAAACAACTATTGCTTGGAAATTGGCTTTGGAAAATACATGCAGTCCAACAGCATTGCTTTTGTCGCGCCAAGGCATTAAAAATGTTTCAACTTACGAAACAGCCCAACAAGCTGCCAAAGGTGCTTATATAATTAAAGATACCGAAGGAACTCCTGATGTGATACTTTTGGCCAGCGGATCGGAAGTGAGCACATTGGCCAGCGGTGCCGAATTATTGGAAAAAGATGGTGTGAAATGCCGTATTGTTTCTGTTCCATCCGAAGGTTTGTTCCGCACTCAAGGCGCCGATTACCAAGAAGCAGTTTTACCAAAAGGCGTTAAGAAATTTGGTTTAACAGCTGGTTTGCCTGTAACACTCGAAGGCCTTGTTGGCGCCGACGGGAAAGTGTTTGGTTTACCTTCGTTTGGCTACTCGGCTCCATTCAATGTACTTGACGAAAAACTTGGCTTTACAGGCCAAAATGTTTACAATCAGGTAAAAGAATTGTTGGCATAAACAATCACAAACAAATATTTTTCAGAAAGCCATCTTCGGTACCCGGAGGTGGCTTTTTTATACTTTTAATTCGTACCTCGAAATTACCATTTTCAGAATTTCGGATGTACCCTCTCCTATTTGCAGCAGGCGCTGATCGCGGTAAAAACGTTCCACATGGTTTTCGCGCAACAGACCATAACCACCAAATATTTGAATGGCTTCGTCGGCCACTTCTTTGGCAATTTGCGAGCAATACAATTTCGACATGGCTGCCTGTTTTCCAAAGGGCAAGCCTGCATCTTTCAGTTTGCAAGCATTGTACAAGGTATTGCGTGCCAATTCTATTTTGGTAGCCATTTCGGCCAGTTTAAAATATACACCCTGAAATTCGGATAACGATTTGCCAAACTGCTTACGTTTTTTCGAATAATCGAGCGCCATTTCGTAAGCTCCTTGTGCCAAGCCAAGCCCCATTGCAGCAATCGACAACCTGCCTCCATCGAGCGTCGAAAGCATAATTTTGAAACCCTGGCCGCGCTCACCTAATATATTTTCTTCGGGCACACGGCAGTTTTCGAAAGTCATAATGGCATTGTCGGCTGAGCGCCACATCAATTTGTCTTTCATGGGAATAGTGATATAGCCGGGCGTTTCGCGTGGGGTAAGTATGGCTGTCAGTTCTTTTTTATCGCCGTCGGTGCCGGTAATGGCCAGGTTGGTAATGCCCGAAGCGATTTCGGATGCTGCGTTAGTAATGAACATTTTTGAGCCGTTGATCACCCATTCGCTGTTCAACAATTCGGCGGTGGTTTCAACCCCTTTGGCATCGGAGCCGGCATTGCGCTCGGTGAGGCCAAAAGCCCACAATTTCTCACCAGTGCACAAGTCAGGAATCCATTTCTTTTTTTGTTCGGGCGTGCCATAAGTATAAATAGGCGTTAAGCCCAACGAGTTATGTGCCGCGATGGTTGCTGCCGGCGAACTGTCAACACGGGCAACTTCTTCAATGGCAATTATATACGACAAATAATCGAGCCCCTGCCCGCCTAAATCTTTGGGCATAGTTATTCCAAACAAACCTGCCTGCCCCATTTTTTTGGCCAAGTCAACCGAGAATTCCTCTTTTCGGTCGAGTTCAATGGCTACAGGTTTTATTTCGCTCTCGGCAAACAACCTCACTTTTTGCCGGTATTCAACGTATTTTTTGTCTAATAATTCATCCATAACTATCAATTATCAATGTATAACAATGGCATTTTATCGCTTATCTGATCGCCTACTTTTACATTTATCTTTTTTACACTTCCACTAAATGGTGCAAGCACCTTGTTTTCCGATTTCATCGATTCGATGATCATTAACACATCACCCTTATAAATGGTTTGATCTTTTTTTACAGGAATATCAACAACACGACCAAACAAATTAGCAAACACTGTTGAGTTGTGTTTTGATCCAGTGTTCGCACTATCGATATCAAATTCGAGCGGATAATAATCCAAAACGTTTTTATTCTTCAGAACATAAGTATATGAACCTGAAAACAAATACAATACAGCATCATTTTCGACATAAAAAGCGATTCGGCTTTTTTGTAGTTCGTTTTCAACAAACAAAACCCCTTGATTGATTTGTACGGCATTAACAATAAAAGAATACAAAATATTATTCAATTGAAATTGCAACAAATTACCACTGAGCTTGAAATATATGCTGAAATTTTTATTGGCCATTTCGATTTCAGCCATAGGAAACTGACGCCAAAAGCCTGTTTTTGTCCAAACCGACGCACTATCTGTTCCCGATCGGCACCAAATGAATATGGCTGCTGCCAAAAGCGTTTCTGTTGGCATTTCGCTTTTCTTCTGAAGAACAAATTCGTTTAATTGCTGAGCCTTGGTATGACAAAAACGTGTATTGAGCTGGTTTGAGAGGTAATCGCCCGACATGAATATTGCCTTCAGGTATTGTTGATTGCTTACCGGCCCTACAATGATGGTTTCGTTCAATGCCTTAAGCATTTTATCGATGGCAAGCCGACGGTTTTCGGCCCATACCACAAGCTTACAAACCAATGGATCGAACTGACTGGCAGCACCCTGTACATCAACAGCCGATTCAACACGAATATTCGTCCCTTTTGGAAAAGAATAGTGCACAACGGGCTGCCCCGATGGCTGGAAACTGTTTTGCGGATCTTCGGAATAAAGCCTTGCTTCAATGGCAAACCCTTTAAACTGAACATCGTTTTGTAAAAACGAAAGCCTGTTGCCGGTTGCTATACTTATTTGTTCCTTAACAATATCGATACCGGTTATCGCCTCGGTTATGGGGTGTTCAACCTGAATACGGGGATTCATTTCCAAAAAGAAGAAGTTTGAATTGGCATCGACCAAAAACTCAACCGTACCGGCGTTGGTGTAATTAACCATCCGGCATATTGCCAATGCAGCTTCGTGAAGCTGTTGCCTTAAATGCATGGGTAGAGCTATTGCCGGTGCTTCCTCAATTATTTTCTGATGATTGCGTTGTATGGTACAATCGCGCTCAAACAAGTGCACAACATTTCCAAAAGCATCGCCCAATACTTGCACTTCGATGTGGCGTGCATTTTCGATGTAATTTTCGATATATATTTCGTCGCTTCCAAAATAATTCAATGCCGACCGTGCTGCTTGTGCAGCTTTTTCGGCCAATTGAGAAGCATTGTGAACCACCTGCATGCCTTTGCCCCCTCCTCCATTCGATGCTTTTATCAACAAGGGGAAATCAAAATCATGGTGTATGCGATCAATTTCGGCAGGATTTATCAAAAAGCTTTCGAGCACGTTCACGCCGGCTTGTTTGGCAATGGCTTTGGCTGCAACTTTGTTGCCCATTTGCTTTAAAACTTCAACCGAGGGGCCAATAAAAACAAGGCCTGCAAGTTCGCATGCTTCAGCAAAATTGGCATTTTCGCTCAAAAAACCGTATCCGGGATGAACCGCATCGGCTCCGTTCTCGACAGCTATTTTAATTATCTTTTCAATATTAAGGTAGGTGTCGTTTAGGTCTCCACCGCCCAAAGAGTAAGCTTCGTCGGACAATAAAACATGTGGTGCGTTTTTTTCTTCATCGGAATAAAATGTTATAGTTTGAATTTGCATTTCGTGTGCTGCCCTAATAATACGCAATGCAATTTCGCCTCGGTTGGCAATGGCTATTTTTATAAACCTTCTGATCATATTTGTTGCTTTACCAATTGGGTTTTCGTTTTTCAAGAAAAGCAGCAAAGCCTTCACGGGCTTCGGAGCTCACCCTTACTTCGGCCAAAATTTTGGGTATTTGCTCAGTAATTTCAGGTGCTTTCTCCCTATCGCATAAATTATCGATCAAACGCTTCGAGCCCTCAACGGCCAATGGGCCACCGTTTAATATAGCATTGATGGTTTTATCCAAATAAGCATCGAGCGCCTCAGTTGTTTCAAAGCTTTTATTGAGCAAACCTATTTTTTCAGCTTCGAGCCCATCGAATTTTCGGGCAGTAAAGACCAACTCTTTGTAGATATGAACAGGTAATCGTTGTAACATGAACGGGCTAATGGTTGCAGCCACAATTCCCAAACGGGTTTCGCTCAACGAAAAACGTGTATCGTTTAAACCGTAAGCCAAATCGCAGACAGCCACCAAACCGTTACCACCACCAAAAACATTACCATGTGCAACAGCGATGGTAACTTTTGATGATTGTTTTACTGCTGCAAAAAATTCGCTTAATAACCGGGCTTCCTCAAGATTTTCTTTTTCGGATAGTTTTGCCGACTTCTTCATCCAAGCCAAATCGGCACCGGCACAAAACGACGGTCCGTTGCCGCGTAAAACAATTACCCGTACCGAAGCATCATTTTCGGCACGTTTTAAAAAACGTATTACCTTGCGCATAAGCGAAGGGTTGAGCGCGTTGTGCACCGAGGGGCGGTTAAAATTAACAATACTCACCCCCCCACCCCCTAAAGGGGGGGTAAAGATTACTGTGTTTTTGTTATTATCATCCATTTATTAATATCAATTAAAATATTTAACAATATCCTTATTGTCATGTTGGGCTAAGCCCGTTTATAAAAATTCGATTCAGTAACCCCAGCCTTAAGGCTGGGGTTAGTAACAGTCACCGTTGATAGGGCTTTAGCCCAAATGCAGTAATTTTTATCTGAAAATACTGTATTTCTACACCTAATTCACATTTATTCTAATTTATTGGATATTTAATTTTAAAATATCATTATATCCAATAATTAATTTCCAAAGAACGCTAATTGCTTAATTTACTGAAAGCAAAGTCCCCTTAAGGGGATTTAGGGGTTGGGGTCATGGGTTACATTCTATAAACCCCCGTTTTTACCGGTTCAAATTTCTTATTCAACGAAACAGAAATGCACATTGCCAATATTTTTCGGGTATCGACAGGATCGATAATGCCATCGTCCCACAAACGCGAAGTACTGTAATATGCCGAACTCTCATTGTAAAACTGCTCAACAAGGCTTTCACCATCGGTTTTGCTTTTGATCGATTGCAAAACACCGGCAGCTTGTTCGCCCCCCATCACACTTATTTTTGCATTGGGCCACATGAAAAGGAAATTGGGATCGAAGGCCCTGCCCGACATGGCATAGTTACCTGCTCCATACGATCCACCAAACACTATTGTGAATTTTGGAACAGTAGCAGTGGCCACAGCATGAATAAGTTTTGCACCGGCACGTGCAATTCCTTCGTGTTCGTATTTTTTACCAACCACAAAACCGGTAATATTTTGTAAAAAAACGATGGGTATGCGCCTAAAATTACACAGCTCGATAAAATGGGCTGCTTTTAACGAAGCTTCGGTTGTAAGAAAACCGTTATTGGCAATCACTCCAACTTGATAACCTTCGATACGCGCAAAGCCAGTAACGATGGTTGTACCATAAAGCTGCTTAAATTCATTGAATTCACTACCATCAACTATGCGGGCAATGATCTCATATACATCGACTTGTTTTTTCAGATCAACCGGAGCCAATGCATAAAGCTCATCGGCACTATACAGAGGTTCCTCGGCGTTGGCCTTATCAAGTATTTGTCGCTCTACCGGTTGCAATGTTGCCACAATGTCGCGACACTTATGTATGGCATCAATTTCATTTTCAGCCAAATGATCGGCAACCCCCGAAACAGCTGTGTGCACCACGCCTCCACCAAGATCTTCGGCACTAACATCTTCGCCGGTAGCTGCATTAACCAATGGTGGCCCACCTATAAATATGGTGCCCTGATTTTTAACAATTATTGTTTCGTCGCTCATAGCAGGAATGTAAGCGCCACCAGCGGTACATGAACCTAACACCACCGAAATTTGCGGAATTCCCTGAGCCGACATATTGGCCTGATTGTAAAACACACGACCAAAATTGAACCTATCGGCAAAAATATTGGCTTGCTCAGGAAGAAAAATACCGCCCGAATCGACCAGATAAATACAGGGCAAATTGTTTTGTATGGCTATTTCCTGCGCCCTCAAATGTTTTTTAACGGTTTCCTTCACGTATGTTCCGCCTTTTACCGTAGCATCGTTAGCTACGATCATCACCTCACGTCCATGAATCACTCCAATACCTGTTACAATGCCTGCCGAAGGAAATTCATCGTTGTATTGACCATTGGCAGCTAAAGGCGAGAGTTCAAGAAAGGGTGTGCCTTTATCGACCAATAAATCAATTCGTTTTCGAGCGGTAAACTTTCCACGTTCGATGTGTTTTTGTGTGGCAGCATGTTGGCTACGATTGAAAACCGATTCGGATCTTAGCTGAAACTCACTGATTAATTCGTTGTATATCTGAACATTTCGATCATACAACTCACTTTTATTGTCGATATTTGTTTTAATTTGTTTCAATTCCACAAGATATTATATAAACAAAACTGACAATAAAAGACATTTGAGGGCGTTTTTGTTCACTGAAAAAAGAAAAGTACAATAATTATTTTATACCGTATCACCAAATAAATAAATCAATTTAGTGTAAGTAAAGGATTCATTCTCCCAAAACATAACCTATGGAGATTGTAAAAACTGTAAGTTATTTTTTTGCAAAAAAATGTATTCAAAATCATTGTTGACCGGTTAAAATTTCAGATTGCTTCGCAAAGCTCGCAATGACGTGGCTTTAATTGC
>DAOSWJ010000138.1:0-2429 GCA_035380005.1 Prolixibacteraceae bacterium
CAAAATGGCCGGTAGTAACGGTAAAATCGAAAAGTGGGTAGTGCGTAAAGCTTTTGAACACATGTTGCCCGAAAGTGTTGCTTGGCGCCAAAAAGAACAGTTCTCCGATGGCGTAGGTTATGGCTGGATCGACACCTTGAAACAAATTGCCGAAGATAAGGTAAGCGACGAAATGATGACCAATGCTAAATTCCGCTTCCCAATTAACACCCCTATGTCGAAAGAAGAATACCATTACCGTTCAATTTTCGAAGAGCATTTCCCAAGTGCTCAAGCTGCCGCATGTGTTCCCTCGGTGAAATCAATTGCTTGTAGCACAGCCGAAGCTTTGGCTTGGGATGCCTCATTCCAAAACAATGCCGACCCATCGGGCAGGGCTGTAACCAATGTTCACGAAAAAGGAACTGTTTTTAAAAAGTAGCAATTCAAGATAGTTTAAATGTAAATTAAAGTTGGGTGTATGGGGCATTTCCTTGTACGCCTTTCTTTTTTGCTCTCTATTTGTAAAAGCGATGGTATTTAAACCGATTTAAAAGATTGATGATATTTTGGTATATGCCTTTGGGGCATCGGAAGGTTTCAGTTTTCTTTATTCATATTGATATTGAAATCGGCAAAAACCTGTTGAAATGATTTCTTTTTTATTCATTTTTAGCTCAAATTTGTTTTTCAATATTTAAACTCTTCTTTTATTATGAAGCAACTGATTGAATGTGTTCCTAATTTTAGCGAGGGTAACAACCCCGATATCATAAAACAAATTGCAAACGAAGTTGAAAGTGTTGCTGGTGTTAAGTTGTTGAATATTGACCCGGGCAAGGCAACCAATCGAACGGTTTTTACTTTTGTTGGTGCTCCCAACGAGGTTTGTGAAGCTGCTTTCAGGGCAGTTAAAAAAGCCGGTGAGCTTATTGATATGAGCAAGCATAAAGGCGCACATCCGCGGTTTGGTGCTACCGATGTTTGCCCTTTGGTGCCGGTATCGGGCATTAGCATGGAAGAGTTGGTGGTGTATGCTCGTAGTTTGGCCGAACGCATTGGCACCGAATTGGGTATCCCGGTTTATTGTTACGAGTTTGCAGCTTTTGACGATAAACGGAGAAACCTGGCCAATTGCAGGGCTGGTGAATACGAAGGCCTTCCGCAAAAACTGATCAGTCCCGATTGGAAACCCGATTATGGTCCGGCCGAATTTAACTCACGTGTAGCACGCACAGGTGCAATAGCTGTTGGTGCTCGTAATTTTCTAATTGCTTATAACATCAATCTGAATACCACTTCAACTCGTAGGTCCAATGCAATTGCTTTCGATATTCGCGAAAAAGGCAGAATTAAACGCGAGGGAGGAAAACTGGCAGGTAAAGTTATTACCGACGAAAAGGGCAAGCCTGTTTATGAGCCCGGTATGCTTAAATGTGTTAAAGGAATAGGTTGGTTCATCGAAGAATATGGCATTGCTCAGCTTTCGTTTAATTTAACCGATATTACAGTAACATCGGTGCGCGATGTTTTCGAGGCTGCTTGCGAGCGGGCTAATGCACGAGGATTGAGGGTTACCGGCTCTGAACTGATTGGGCTTATTCCGTTACAGGCAATGCTCGATGCCGGAAAATATTTTTTGCGCAAACAACAACGTTCGGTAGGAATATCCGACGATGAAATTATAAAAATTGCAATAAAATCGCTTGGACTCGACGAGCTAGCACCTTTCGACCCTCAAAAACGAATTATTGAATATATGATTAATGATACAGGTAAAGATGTGCTTGTAAATTTAAGCTTGAGGAAATTTGTTGAAATAACTGCTTCCGAAAAACCTGCCCCCGGAGGAGGTTCGGTGTCGGCTTATATGGGTGCTATGGGTGCTGCATTGGGAACAATGGTGGCTAATTTGTCGGCTCATAAACGTGGATGGGATCACCGTTGGGACGAGTTTTCGCAGTGGGCCGAAAAAGGAAAAATATATCACAACGCTTTGCTGAAGCTGGTCGATGAGGATACCCGCGCTTTTAATGAAATAATGGGGGCTTTTGCCTTACCCAAAAATACCGAAACCGAAAAGGCCGAGCGAAAACTTGCCATTGCACGAGCCACAAAACATGCTATCGAGGTTCCATTAAAAGTGATGGAGCTATGCTTAGCCTCGATGGAAGTGATGAAAGCCATGGCACAAATTGGTAATCCAAACAGTATTAGCGATGCTTGTGTAGGTGCAATTGCAGCTAAGGCCGGTTTACGAGGGGCTTTTTTAAATGTGAAAATCAATGCAAAAGATTTTGATGATGCTGTATTTGTGCAGCAGGTTTTAAACAAAGGAGCCGAAATGGAGAAAGCAGCAATTGCTCTCGAAGCCGATATTATGAGCCTGTTTGAGGAAATTGTTTAACATGATTTGAGTACAATAAGAATATTTGGCACTATGATATTAG
>DAOSWJ010000138.1:2529-8227 GCA_035380005.1 Prolixibacteraceae bacterium
AGTTTTTTGTATTGGCTGAGTTTTTCGCGAAGTTCGGGTAAGTTTTTTTTTGCTAATGATTGTCGCAAATCATTGTTGACCGGAACGTTAATTAATTTGTAGCCTTTTAAAACTGCTTCGATGTACATGCCGCTGCCACCGCATAAAATCGGCATTTTATTCCTTTGCAGAATATTGTCGTAAATATTAAGAAAATCGCGTTGGTATTCATACACATTATATTGGTAGCCTGCATCAACTATGTCAATTAGGTGATAAGGAACACATTGTCCGTCAATAAAATAATCTTCAATATCTTTGCCGGTTCCTATGCTCATGCCACGGTACACCTGACGCGAGTCGGCCGATATTACTTCGCCATTAATTTGATTGGCCAAATGAGCTGCCACTGAAGTTTTTCCGGTGGCTGTTGGCCCTAATATGGTTATAAGGTTATATGCTCCCATAATGTAAACTAAACTACCTATTTGTTTCAATAAGGTTTTAGTTTCACAAAACTAATGTATTTTTGCACTTTGCGAATAAACAATCAGCAAGTGATAAAAAGTATTTTACAATTCATAGAGCAGGGTTTTCAAATATTATTGATGCCTGAAAAACATTGGGGACGAATTAGTGCCGAAAAAAACGAAGAGCAAGGGGTATTTACACGTTCATTTTTACCGGGCTTAATTATGGTGTTTGTTGCTGTAATTTTAGGCGATTTCTTGTTCAGTAAATCAACCGGCTTTGTATTAATCGATGCGCTTATTAAGGCGTTTAGGGTTTCGTTGCTGGTGTTAATGACCTTTTTGGCCTCTACAATGGTTTTGTACGAAATATCGCGTTGGCAGAAAATTCACTTGGGTTTCGATGCTTCGAAACGCATAATTGTTTATGCCATGTTTGCTATGTTTTTAGCATTGGTAATAAGTGGAATTTTCCCTTTTATGTATTTTGTGAATGTTTTTTCGTTTTATTCGCTTTATCTGATTTATGTAGCAGTTAATAAAATTACAGGAACGAATTTTAATGCTAAACCATTGTTTTTCATTGCTTTGTTTACGGCAATTATTGCTGTTCATTTGTTATTGGCATTGCTATTGAGTATTTTAACTGCCTTAATTGTTTATTGATTATGGGACTAAAACCACAAAATAATATCAACATAAAGAACAAGAAAGCTTTTTTCGAGTTCGAAATTATTGAATCGTTTGTTGCCGGGCTTCAGTTACAAGGAACCGAAATTAAATCGATACGCGAAGGAAAAGCCGGTTTGGTCGATTCGTATTGTCAGTTTTTCAATCACGAGCTGTATGTTAAAAACATGCACATTGCCGAATATTTTTTTGGGTCGTTAAACAATCACGAGTCGAAGCGCGAACGAAAGCTTTTGTTGCAGCGCCGTGAGCTAAACAAGCTCGAACGAAAAGTGAAAGAAACCGGCCTTACCATTGTGCCTTTACGTTTGTTTATGACCGATAGAGGCTTGGCTAAAATGGAAATAGGTCTCGCACGTGGTAAGAAAACTTACGACAAACGCGAGACCTTGAAACGAAACGATGCCAAACGCGACATCGATCGTGCAATGAAAGCATAGTGCTTATTCTGCTTTTCTCCTTATTATTGTAATTTTTTCGCTGCCATCTTTTAATGTTTCTTTCTCGAAACTAACAATATCTTCGTCGTTGAGGTTAAGCGGCTGGTTGCGCATGCCTCTGCCTCGATTCATTGAATTGTACGGAGGCATATTGTGGATATTGTTGTGCATCATCATCATTCGGCCTTGAGGTTGGTGTGCGTTTCTCATTTCGGAGAACATTCTTCTCTGGCCGGGTTCAAAATCAATACCTGTTTCAATTTCACGAACAATACCACATGGTGTTTCAAACTTAAAAACCTTTACCGAATCGCCTTGGTCGTTTATTTTGGTTTCCCATTCGATATTGTTGGGCATCATTCCAAAACCTGCGCCACGTGGTGTATTACCGGGTGTCGCGTTTTGATAGCCTCTTTCGAACCTGCCGCGTGGCCCGTAAAATTCCCAAGGAGCGTTATTGGAATTTAAAGCAGTGTCGGTATTGGCTTCGTCGTTGCTTTTAACTTCTATGCTTTGTAGTTTTCGAACTTCGGTTTTAGCTTCACCATTCTCCTGAGCCATGGCAAAAATGCCGCTTAATAGCATGCCTGCTGTTGCTAATAAAATTTGTGTTTTCATGGTAATAAATTTTAAAATGATTAATATTTCCTATTTTTTGAATCAAACATAAATACAATGCAAATGTAAGCCCATGTCTGGCTTTCAGTGTGTTAATGCTTTCGTAAAAACCGTTAAGGAAAAGTTAAAGTGCTACAGCGTAAAATAAATATGATTACTTTTGAGCTGTGACTAAGAATAGAGTATATATTTTAATTGCCCTAATGTTGATTGCGCTGGCTGGTATTTTTACCATGCAGCTTTTATGGATGAACAATGCAATAAGGGTACGAAACGAATTGTTCGATCGTAGCGTGAATGAAGCCATGATTGCCACTTCGCAAAGGGTTGAAATATTACACGAGGTTTCGACAATTCGGAATATTTTTGGCAGCAATTCCCCAATGCCTTTTCAGTTTGATGGTAATTATGAGCAGGGCAGTAGGCCAATGGGCTTTCCCGATTCATTGTATCGTAACAATTCTGTTCGAAGAAACATTCCTTTCGATTCGGTTTTAAAGGCAATGGAAAATCATATCGATCTTCATTTCGAAATTGATACGATTAATAATCAGCCAATGCGAAAGGGACGAATGAGAAATTTCAACAACAGGGCTCCACGTCGGTTTGCTTTTGGCCCCGAACGATTAAAAAATACAGCCGGAAAAATATTTTATGAAGTATGGGCCAAGGGTTTAGATGCATTTAGCGACACTGCTTTGATAAACGATGTTTTAAGTGGTGAATTGGCCGAGCGTAATATAAATTTGCCTTTTTTTGTCGGTATTTCGGCACCCGATACCGCTTTATTGATGACTAATGGGGCCGATTCGCTAAAATTGATTGATTCTGATTATGTAGTGCCCCTTTTCCCAAATAGTATAATTGGTCGTAGCGAAACCCTTTCGGTTTATTTTCCAAACCGTAAGCTTATGTTTTTAAAACTGTGCTTTTGCCTGCTTCGTTATCGTTGATTTTCAGTATTTTTATTGTAATTGTTTTTGCTTTAAGTATCTATTATATCGTGAGTCAGAAAAAATTATCCGAAATGAAATCGGATTTTATCAACAACATGACCCACGAGTTCAAAACACCTTTGGCTACTATTTCGGTAGCTACCGATGCTATTGTGAACGAAAAAGTAATATCGCAACCCGATCAGGTTAAACATTTTGCTTCAATAATTAAAAACGAAAACCAACGAATGAACCATCAGGTAGAAACTATTTTGCAAATGGCCCGCCTCGATCGGAAAGATTTTGATTTTAAGTTTGTTCAGGTCGATATTCATCAGGTACTCGATAAGGCAATCGAAAGTCTTTTGCTGCAAATTGAAAGTAGGGGGGGAAGCATTTCTTTTTCGAAGGAAGCAGTAAATACTGCGCTTATTGCCGATGCACAGCACTTACAAAATTTGTTTCGTAACCTTATTGATAATGCCAATAAATATTCGCCCGAAGCAGCAAAAATTAGTTTATCGACCCGAAACGAACCCGGTGGAATTTTGGTTATTGTAGCTGACAAAGGAATTGGTATGAGTAAACAAGTACAACAGCGTGTTTTTGAGCGCTTTTTCAGGGAAACCTCGGGCAATATTCACAATGTGAAAGGTTTTGGTTTGGGTTTGAGTTATGTGAAAGCTATTGTTGATGCTCATAAAGGCCAAATAAAAGTACAAAGTGAACCCGGTAAGGGAAGTATTTTTGAAGTGTTTATTCCATTTAATTTGTAAAAATCCAACAACATGAATAACTCTGTATTTTTTGTTGAAGACGACTTGAGTTTTGGTTCGGTAATGAAATCGTACCTCGAAATTAATGGTTATGAGGTGGTTTGGGTGAACGATGGAAAACATGCAGTGGAGCGTTTTCAAGAAGGAGTGTTCAACCTTGCAATTTTAGATGTAATGTTGCCCAATGTCGATGGTTTTTCAATTGGTAAAAGCATACGCCAAATCAATAACGATATACCGCTTATTTACTTAACGGCAAAGGCGCTTAAAGAAGACATTCTTCAAGGTTACGACATTGGTGCCGACGATTATATAACAAAACCATTCGATTCGGAAGTTTTGCTCCGTAAAATTGAAGCCATTTTAAAAAGAAGCGAAAATAGTGTTCAAAAAAAAGAGCATGAAACTTATGCTATTGGAATTTATACTTTCGATTTTAAACATCGGCTTTTGTTAAATAATGACCAAAAAGAAAGGCTTTCGCCAAAGGAAGCCGGTTTGCTGCGTTTGTTATGCCTGAATACGAACGAGCTTTTGCCGCGCGAACAGGCGCTAAAAGCTTTGTGGGGCGACGACGATTATTTTACTGCACGTAGCATGGATGTTTACATCACAAAATTGCGTAAGTATTTAGCTGCCGATAAAAATATCGAAATCAAAAACATACATAGTAGTGGTTTTATTCTCGAAATTAATGAGTAACATTTTGCTTTTAATGTATTTCGAATATTAGTTTTCTGTTCCCAGTGGTAACGAAAAATAAAACGAAGTGCCCTTGTTTTCTTCTGAACTGAACCATATTTTACCGCCCATTGTAGTTACTATTGCTTTACATATCGATAAGCCAAGCCCAATGCCATGTGTGGTTGGTCCTTTGGGTCGATTAATTTTAGCAAAACGGTCGAAAATTTTTTTCTGCTCTTCTATGGGTATCCCAAAGCCATTGTCGCTTATACAAAAAGTGATTGTTTGGCCCTTAATGCCTGCTGTAATGTCAATCTTTCCTTCGGGAGTGAATTTTATTGCGTTTGAAATGAGATTGATTAATACCTGAAGTAAACGCGAAGTGTCGGTTTTGATTTGTGTTTCGAGTATTTCTCCGACAGGATAGCTTAGTTCACTTTTTTCACGATTTTTCCAATATGGCAAAGTGTCGATTACTGGAGCAAGTTTTTCAAAAATGGTTTTTAATGTAGTTGTTTCATAGTTGATACTGATTTTTCCAGATTCAATTATTGAGATGTCAACAATATCGTTAATCAAGTTTTGGAGGTATTGGGCATTGATGAATATTTGATTGGTATATTTTTTTAAATGCTCATCAATATCTTCGTTTTCGAGAATTTCGGCAAAGCCCATAATTGCGTTCATAGGTGTTCTGATATCGTGCGAAAGATTAGCTAAAAAGGCCGATTTTAACCTGTCCGATTCCTGGGCTTTATGCTTTTCGATTTTTAGATTATGATTGTAAATCAGTAATTCTTTTTTTAGTCCCTGTTCTGCTTTTATCGACTCTTCAAGCGCTTTAAGCAGCAATGCAAGTGGTACCGATGTAATTGAGTTTACAACAACAATATTTGAACTCACCGCTATCCAGGTTATTACTGTGTAACTTTCGAAAAATGCCGATGTGTTTAATTCGAGATGAATAAATAATGCAAAAAGCAGAATGATTACGATATTGATAATAATTGTAAGAATTGAAGCCCAAAGGCCAAGCAGTAAAGCTGCAATAAGCGATGCGCTTGCCAACCAAATTAAGCCCGGGCCAACAGGTCCGAGTGTAAAAA
>DAOSWJ010000139.1:0-8143 GCA_035380005.1 Prolixibacteraceae bacterium
TTAATGAAAACAATTGCCGAGGATATTCAATATTACCTCGACGATTTGGACGAAACAGAAAGGGTGAGGAGCAACCAATCATCGAACCGCCCCGAAGTACACCTCAATTTCGATTCTGAAAGTTTTGGCCGAAACAATATTCCAATGAACAATGTTTTGTCGGAATTAACAGCTTTCAGAAAAGAAATTGAATCGGGCTTTAATTATAAACAAGATAACGAAGAGTACGAAATAATTATCCGTACCGACACCATTACCGAGTTGCCTCCAATGCGCCTTAACGATCTCGAAAGGCTCGAAATTAGTAGTAACGATGGGGGTATTTTCGAATTGCAGGACATTACCCGGATATATTTCAGCTCGGGTATTGCGCGTATAAACCGTTTGAACCAGGAAAAGGAAATTGAACTCACCTATAGTTTTAGTAATGAAATTAATGAAAACAAAGATTTACTCGAAGCTGCACGAAACGAAGTAGACCAATTAATTGCCTCGCTTCCGCTGCCAGCAGGTATAGCTGTTCAGGTTATTCACGATGAAGACGATTTTGCAGCTTATTACCCGTTAATTGCAATGGTTTTTGTTCTGATTTTCATGATTCTGGCCTCGGTTTTCGAATCGTTTGCAACTCCTTTTGTGATGATGTTTTCGATACCATTAGCGGCAATCGGTTCGTTGTTTATGTTGATTTTTACAGGTAATACTCTTCTGTCGGCCAACACTTTAACCGGTTTTATTATATTGTTGGGCGTGGTTGTAAATAATGGTATAATTTTAATCGACTATAACAATATTTTACAAAAACGAGGCTACCGAATGCAACGTGCATTAATAATGGCAGGTCTTGCGCGTATGCGGCCGATACTGATTACAGCAATTACTACAATTGTTGCAATGTTGCCTTTGGCAATGGGTAAATCGGAATACGTAGGGGTTATTGGTGCTCCTTTTGCTTTAACTGTAATAGGTGGATTGGCATTTAGTACAATACTTACACTGGTTTTTATTCCTACTTTTTACTTGGGGCTTCACAGCGCACTTGCTTGGTTCCGAAGCCTTAAACTATGGCTGAAAATATTACAATATAGCTTGTTTGCAATAGGAGCCTATTTTATATATACAGGAATTAATGGCTTTATATGGCAGATGGTATGCTTTATTTTGCTCATTACTTTGGTGCCAGCTGCTGTATGGTTTATAATGAATAGCCTACGTAAAGCTAGCGATACAATTATATCGGCCGATGATGAAATAGTAATCAGGATACAAAATTTGGTGAAGATCTATGGCCGAAAAGGACGTTTCGCTCGTGAATGGAACGGAGGGATTAAACTTCGTGATCATTTTGGTGAAAGTGAACAATTAAATAGTTTGTCCGATTTGAAATCGTTTACCTGGCAATTACCACTTTTGGGCTTTTTGGTGTATATGGCTTTCTTTTATATTGAAAGTACTATTTGGGTTGTTTTGGCAATGCTTATGATCTACTTTTTTGTTCAAAACCAACTTAAAATGCTTCATAACCTGGCCAATAATGTTCAAAAATTGAATAGAACTAGTAATATAATCCTCTCATTATGGCATTGGTTTTCGCCTTTAGCCGCAGTGGTTTATCTGTATTTCAGAATCGATAATATTGCATTATCAATAATTCTGATTGTGCTTGTTTATTTCTTGTTGGCAATAGATTTCTTTTCTAATAAGATTCACGACGAAAAAATTAATGTTAACCGCATTAGTGGCAAATTCAGCAATTTTAAAGCAGGTATCTATCGCTTTGTACTTTCAATTCCTATAATTGGCAAAAAGCAAAAGCCGTTTAAAGCTTTGAATGCTGTTTCGCTCGAAATAGGGAAGGGAATGTACGGTTTGCTGGGGCCTAATGGTGCCGGTAAATCTACGTTAATGCGAGCAATTTGCGGAATTAACACGCAAAGTTATGGTAAGGTGTGGTTTAATAATATCGATGCCGACTTGAAGCGGGAAGAGCTACAAGGTTTAATAGGTTATTTGCCACAAGATTTTGGCATGTATGAAAACATGTCGGCATGGGATTACCTTCAATATCAATCGATTTTGAAAAAGATAAATGTACCCGAAGTTCGTAACGAAAGGGTAAAACAGGTACTCGAAAGTGTAAAAATGTGGGAGAACAGAAACAAAAAGATTGGTTCGTTTTCGGGAGGAATGAAACAACGCATTGGTATTGCACAAGTATTGCTTCATTTGCCCCGTATTTTGGTTGTCGATGAGCCAACAGCCGGTCTCGATCCTCGTGAACGGATACGTTTCCGTAACCTGCTTGTTGAACTGAGCCGCGAGCGTATTGTTATTTTCTCGACTCACATTATTGAAGATATTGCCAGTTCGTGTAACCGTTTGGCCGTATTGCGAAAGGGAAGTGTACAATATGTTGGCTCGCCACGCAATATGACCGACTCGGCAAAAGGACATGTTTGGCAGTTGGAAGTACCTGAAAACGAATTCGAAAAATACACTAAGGAATTTGTGGTAGCCCATCATACTAAACAGGGCAATAATGTGCGTTTACGAATTATTTCCGATCAACAACCCCATAGTAATGCCTTTGGTGTCGATCCGAACCTCGAAGATGCTTATTTATGGCTACAAAAAGCCAAACCTGTTTAGTGTACTTAATATGATAAAATGAAGAAAGAAACATGCAACAAATTCAAAATAAATCGAAAATGAGCAAGCCCATAGGCGTTAATGGATTGAATAATTGGCTTTCGCCAATATTGAATGCATTTGTAATGGTTAAATACAATCTGAAAATTGTTTTTGGCAACCGTTTTATCTATTTCTTGATTAGCGCAATTGTTTTATCATTTTTAATTATTGGCATTAATTTATTTAATGGCGAAATGCTCGGTGAACAAAGCGTTTACACTATTTTACTTTTAACGGGGGCTTTGTTGGTTTTTTATCCGGCATCGTTCGGAATTCAAAGCGACAAGGATGCCCGAACCATGGAGATCATTTTTGGGATTCCCGATTACCGCTTCAGGGTTTGGTTTATGCGCTTGATGCTCATTTATGCCCTAGCTTTTATTGTAATGCTTATACTGGCTTATTTAATTCGCTATGTATTTGTATCGTTTTCTGTTTTTGAAATGGTTTTTCAGGTACTGTTTCCATTAGCTTTCTTGGGCTTTTTAACTTTCTTCTTATCAACGGTTTTGCGATCGGGTAATGCTACAGCAGCAACAATAATCATTTTAGGTTTTATTTTAATGGTATTATCCGATGAGATTTCCCAATCGATGTGGAACGTGTTTTTTAATCCTTATGCGATTCCTTCGGGTACCAGCGAGATGGTTTGGAGCGTTTTGAGCAGTAAAAACCGAATATTTTTGGGTTCGGGAGCTGTTGTTTTTCTTTTGGCTGCTTTAATGAACTTACAGAAAAGAGAAAAACTTTTGGGATAATTTAAAAAAACTTGAAGTTGAATTAAACTTCTGGTTATTAATTTGATCTAACAATTTTAAATCTAAATTCTAATAACAATGAAGAAAATATTATTTTTCACACTGGCGCTTTTGGCAACAATAGCAATAATGGCCCAGCCTCCTGGTGGTGGCATGGGTATGCAGTTCGACCCCGAAGAAATGGTTAAACGTCAAACTGAGCAAATGACCAACGATTTGGGCTTAAATGCTGAGCAAACCAAAAAAGTTGAAGCGCTGAATAAAAAATACAGCGAAAAAATGAGTGAAATGTTCCAAAATGCAGGCGAAGCTGATCGTTCGAAATTTTTTGAAAAGATGCAAACCATACGCGAAGAAAAGAACAAGGAACTAAAAGGTATTTTAACCGATGAACAATACAAGAAACATATTGAATTAGAAGAACAACGTATGCAACAACGACGCGACAGAGCTCAACAGGGAGGGCCAAATCAGCCCGGAAGGCGTGGAGCTCCTCGTGGCGGAGGTAATCAGTAAATTTTTCATAGATCAATTTGGATGATGCGATCCGATAACCTGGCTTTTAAAGTCAGGTTTTTTCGTTTAAGGCAATAACAATTACTGCTTTGTAGATTTATTATTACGCTTAAAATTACGGCTTTTCGCGAATTTTGCACGTTGTGGTTTAGGCGAATTGCTCCAATCAGGGGTTTGTCCCAACTCTATTGGGAGTGGCACTTTAGGAATTTCGCGCTCAATCAGCCTTTCGATACGTTTAAATTTGTACATATCGTTTTCGCTAATTAAGGTTAGGGCAACCCCTTCGGTTTCGGCACGGGCAGTGCGGCCAACACGGTGCACATAATCCTCTGCATCGTTTGGAACATCGTAATTAATAATCAGGCTAATATCTTTAATATCAATCCCACGGCTCATAACATCGGTAGCAACCAATATGCGTGTATTTTTTGCCCTAAAATCCGATATTACTTCTTCGCGTTCTTTTTGTTGTAAGTCGCTCGAAATACCTCTTACTTTGTATTTGTCTGATTTTAAGCTGCGAACTATGTTGTTTACTTTAGCTTTTGTCGATGTGAAAACCAAAATGCTTTTGTATTCTTCTTTATCGGCAACCAATAGTCTGATAAGAGCACTTTTTTGTTCCTCGCGTACCATGTAAGCGGCTTGTAAAACACCTTCGGCAGGTTTCGACATCTCAATCGAAACCTCTTCGGGGTGGTTAAGAATTGATTTGGCCAACTTTTTAATATTTGAAGGCATTGTTGCACTAAACATTAATGTTTGCCTGTTTTTTGGCAAGTACGAAACAATACGTTGTATGTCATCGAAAAAGCCCATGTCGAGCATTCGATCGGCCTCGTCGAGTACCAGGTGTTGTAACTGGCTAAAATTGAAGTTGCCCGTTGAAAGGTGCGAAATAAGTTTGCCGGGTGTTGCAACAACAATTTCAACATTGTTGTCGAGTGCATTGCGCTCACGAACCCAATCACCGCCATCGCCACCACCATAAACTGCTATTGAGTTTACAGGTATGAAATACGAAAAGCCCTGTACTTGTTGATCGATTTGAATAGCCAGTTCGCGGGTTGGGACAATAATCAGTGTATTGATTGAGTTAACTTGTTTCTCGCTTATTTTATGCAATATGGGCAACATAAATGCAGCCGTTTTACCTGTTCCGGTTTGTGCAAAGGCTAAAATATCTTTGTTTTTAAGTATTATTGGTATGGCCTTTTCCTGAATGGGCGATGCCTTTTTAAAACCCATGTACGATATGGCATCAAGTATATCGTCGTTTAAATCAAATTCTTCGAAATTCATTAAATAGCTAAAATTGTATATTTGTGCAAAGGTAAAAAAATACACAAGCAATAAGCTGTTGCATAAATTTTATAACCAATTATTTATGAAATGTTCAGGCTACATTGTTTTACCCGATTGTGCATAATCGGACGGATTTGCGCCAAACTCGTCGAAAAAACATTTTCTAAAGTACTTTAAATCGATAAAACCCACATCATAAGTTACTTCTTTTACTGTAAAATTGCCTGTTTTGAGTAACTCGGCAGCTTTATGTAAACGAACTTTTCGGATAAAACTGTTTGCCGAAAGCCCCGTAATTGCTTTAAATTTCCGATACAATTGCATTCGGCTTAATCCAAGGTCGTTACAAAAGTCGTCGATATTGTATTCCGAATTATCGATGTTTTTAAGTACAATTTTGTGTGCTTTTTCAATCAGAGGATGCACATCGGGTTTGTTTGCTTCTTTGTTCTCATTTGCAGCCGAAAAATTACTTATTTTAAATTTTTCTTTCATTTTTAGCTGCCTCTCAATCAACTTGTTAACCCTAATCAATAAGTGTTTGGGGTCAATGGGCTTTGGTATGTACGAGTCGGCTCCTTTAAGCAATCCTTCGTTTCGGTCGTCTTGACTTGATAATACTGTAGTTAATATAACCGGAATATGGTCGGTTCTTTCGTCGTTTTTAATTTTTTGACAAAGCTGATAGCCATCCATTCCAGGCATCATCACATCCGAAATAATTATGTCGGGGATGTTGTTGAAGGCAATTTCGAGTGCTTGTTCGCCATTCGATGCTTCAATAACCTTAAAGTTTTCGTTTAAAAGTGAAGTTAAAAACTGCCTTACTTCAAAGTTGTCATCAACTATAAGGGCAACCATTTCATCCTTGTCGAAAATGCTTTTAAGATTGTTGATTTGTTCGGTGTGTTGATTATGAGCTGATTGGTCAATTTTTTTCCAATCAACTGTTTGTTCTTTGCTGTCGGCAGTTTGTCTTTCTTCGTTTGAATAAACCGAATCGGAAGGTAAAACAACTGTAAATTTGCTTCCATGTCCGTATTCGCTTTCTACTTTTAATTCGCCTTTGTGCAATTCAATTAAACGTTTCGAAAAGCTAAGCCCAATGCCTGCGCTATTGCTTTTGTTGGTGGTGTAGAACCTGTCGAAAATGTGTTGCAGGTTTTGAGGTTCAACTCCCGGCCCGGTGTCGGCAACCCAAATTGAAATACCGTCGTTTAGCGGATCAACACCTACTGTAATGCTTTTACTATCGGGGGTGTATTTAAAAGCATTCGATAACAAATTGAAACATACACTTTCAATGAACTCTTTGTCGATAAAGCGTTTCTCGTCGAAATTGGTTTTGAAACGGTAATCGATATTACGCTTTTGGGCTTCGTAATTAAAAAACAAGAATATATTGTACACAAAATCGGAAACATTAGTTTCGCATACTTTTAATTTGAGCTGTTCGTTTTCATTTTTTCTGAAATCGAGAATTCGGTTGGTTAATTGTAATAAACGACCAGCATTTCTGAAAATCATCAGGTGGGCTTCTTTGAAGGGGTTGTTTTTTTCAGTTTCAAGTAGTTTCGATAATGGCCCTAAAATGAGCGTAAGCGGGGTTCTGAATTCGTGTGAAATATTGGTAAAGAAACGCAATTTCAATTCGTCGAGTTCCTTTTGTTTTTTATACTCAATCTCTTTAAGTTTTTGCTGATGATTGCGCTGCATTTTCATAACCCGGTTGTATATAACCAAGAATATGGCAAGCATTGCTGTTACAAAATAAATAATGTATGCAAAAGTTGATGCCCAAAATGGAGGAAGAATATTAATGGAAAGACTAAGAACTTCGTCGGACCATAAGCCGTCGTTGTTGGTGCTTTTTAAG
Organism: Prolixibacteraceae bacterium; assembly: GCA_035380005.1. Lineage (GTDB taxonomy): Bacteria > Bacteroidota > Bacteroidia > Bacteroidales > Prolixibacteraceae > Roseimarinus. The sequence goes on from DAOSWJ010000139.1 coordinate 7,150, forward strand.
TGAAATGTATAATTGCCGGGCGATAGTTTTGTGTAATAAGCATACCGCTGTTTAGAGTCGCGGTAATTCCATTCATTATCAACCCCTTCGAGCTTAAAAGCAAACTGACATTTTTCTTGGTTAAGGTATTCGAGGTTTGAGAATTCAAACGAAAATGAATTTTGATTGTGTTTCAATGCAATTTCGCTAGTTTCGGTAATGGTTGTGTTTAATATTTTTCGATCTGAAATATTGGTAGGAAATATATGTCGATTGTACAGTTGAAAATTAGTGATTTTTGGAGTTGGTTTTTGGTAGTTAAATTCAATTTTGTACGGAGTGAAATAATCAATTCCGTTATATCCTCCAAAATAAAATACTTGATTGCTATCGGCAAGTATGCTGTTTAAAAAGAACGATTTATTGATCAAACCATCAGAGGTGTCGAAGTTTTTAAAAGCTTCGGTATGGTTGTTCGAATTAATACGATAAATACCATTTTGTGTTCCGAGCCACAAAAAGCCAATCGGATCCTCGGCAATTGACTGGATATCGAGTATAATGTTGTTATGGTAAAGGTTCTCGATTTGACCATTGTTGTAAACCGATAATCCGGCTTCGGTACCAATCCAAATTTTTTGGTTTTTACTTTGAAAGAGGGTTGTTGTGAAGTTGTTCGCCAAACCGTTGTTAACGGTAATGATTTCTTGAGATAGAATAACGTTGTTTGCAATTTTCATTTTTATTACACCTCCGCCACTTAAGGCGAGCCATGTAAAACCTTGGTTATCTTTTAGTATCGAAAAAATTGAGATGTCTTTAGATGCGGGGAGTTGTCCGTTTTGATCTTTAATTATTTCAAAACTATCGCTATATTCATCGTAGCTAAAAAGCAAACCATCCCAGGTGCCAACAATGAACGAATTATTATCGCTGCCCGATATGCAGGTAATTGTATAGTATCCACTTTCGTTTTCGATACCATTAAAATTCAGGTATTGTTTTAGCCGATAGG
>DAOSWJ010000140.1:0-8112 GCA_035380005.1 Prolixibacteraceae bacterium
ATAGTTGCAGGTTCGCAAATAACTTACACAATTGAAGTTAGCAACCTTAGCCCGAGCATGAAGGCTGAGTCGGTAATAATTACCGATAATATAAACAGCGAATATGTCGAAGATTCAAAATACTCAGTCGATGGTGGCCTGAGCTGGTTTAGATGGAGAGGAAGTTATCGCATCGATTCATTGAAATATGGCGAAGTGTTTACATTGCAAATTCAAGGTTATGTTCCGAGTAATAAAACAGGTAACATACTTAACACAGCCAGTGTATCGGCCGATACTCCTGATGCCGACAATACAAATAATGCTTCAACGGTGATTACCGAAATAATAACCCAAGCTAATATAGAAGTAATAAAAGAACTGTATAGTTCTGTAGATGATTTGAAATCGGGTTCCGAAATAGTTTATCGAATAACCTACAAAAACTATGGACCCAGCGATGCAATCAATTTTACGATGAATGATGCAGTGCCCGAGATAATTACTAATGTAGAGGCCTCGCGCTGCGAATCGGGTTTTGTACCTTGGAATGGTTCAGCAAATATGGGAACTGTAGTAGCTGGAGGACAATGTACGGTACTGATAAAAGGTACTATAGGAAGCGATCTTGATGGTAGTATAACCAATACTGTTACTGTTAGCAGCGATATATACGATCCCGATCTCGATAACAATACTTCGTCGGTTACGCACAATGTTGTTGCTTCGGCCGATTTAAATATCGATAAATGGGCCTCGGAAACAGCAGTATGGATCGGCAGTGAGTTTAAATATACCGTAGTTGTAACAAACAATGGTTTATCTGACGCACACGATGTGGTTGTTACCGATGTTTTACCCAATGAATTAGAACTACTTCAGCTTGAAACTGAAACAGGTAGTTGGACCAGCCCGAATTGGAACGTTGGTTTGCTGAAGAATGGGGAAAGTGTTACAATGAACATGTTTGTTCGTGTTAAAAATAATGCACAACAAGGTTTTATAATTCGAAATACAGCCGTTGTTGCCAGTTCTACTTTCGATCCCGATGAAACCAACAATACGGCAACTCGTATAATATATGTGAATGCAGGTGCCGATATTGCTGTGCAAAAAAATGTCGATAAAAATGTTGTCGAAGCAGGTGATACGCTAATTTACACAATTGTGGTAAGTAACAATGGGCCTTCGGATGCATACGATGTTTTTGTTGAAGATGTTATTAGGCAGGGGCTTACTGTTATTGATGTAAATCTGTCGGGCGGTTCGTGGACCTTGCCAAAGTGGACTATTGGTACACTTTTGTCGGGCGAAACATTGAGCATGCAAATAATTGCCCGTGTAAATGTTTCATTACCAAACGAAACGGTGATAGACAACACCGCTACAGTATATTCAAGTACAACCGATCCCGATTACGAAAACAATACTTCAACTGTAACTACAATTGTAAGTTCCGATAATGAATACATAATCAGTAAAACAGCATCGGTTAGTACCGTAAAAGCCGGCGATGAGTTTTCGTATTCAATAAATGTCGAAAACCTTGGCCCGTCAAATGTTCAGAACTTTATGGTAACTGATCAGTTACCTCCTCAGCTTCAGCTTGTCGAAACAATACCACAAGCCCAGTTTAGCAATGGCATTTTGCTTTGGAATATTGAAGATTTTGTTGTCGGAATTGATAAGGTGTTTAACATTACCGTTCGTGTTCAACCCAATACAACCGTAGGTACAAGTATCCGAAATGTGGCAATAGGCATAAGCGACGAAGGCGATTCGATTGAAAGCAACCAAAGCATTGTAACGGTTGTTCCCGATGTCGATCTTGCTGTAAACAAAATGGCTCATACCGATAAAGTATTTGCAGGCGACAAAATAATTTACACAATCAATGTTCAGAACAATGGAAATTCAGACCTTCATAATGTTATTGTAAACGATCAGTTACCCGCTGGTGTTGCATTTGTAAGTGCCTCTCACAGTGGTGTTCTATCAGGAAACATTGTGCAGTGGAGCATCCCGCAGTTAGCTGCAAACAGTTCAATGTCGGTTACTTTGGAAGTATTGACCGATATTGCATTGCCTCATCGCACAGTGATTTATAATACAGCAATTGTAACAAGCGATGAAACTGATGAGCCAGAACCCAGTAATGAAATTGAAGTTTTAATTGAAGGTTTTTATCAACTTGAAATCAATAAAACAGCAGCTACCGACTCGGTATTCCCCGGCGATGTATTTACCTATCATATCGATTTGGTAAATAATGGTCCCGGTATTGCAACAAATATTTCGGTTGTTGACCAACTCCCTTCCGAGTTAGCCTTTGTATCGGCCAATTACGGCGGTGTGTATGATAATGGTTTTGTAAAGTGGCAAATTGCTTCGTTAACTGTAGGTACAACAGTGAGCATGGCCATTGAGGTAGAACTCAGTGAAAGCCTTGCTGCCGGCAGTGTTGTGCGAAATGTTGCCTTAGCTTACAAACCCGATATTGATGTGCCCGAAGTGGCCGATACCAGCACGGTAACTGTTAAAACTAAAACCAACAATAAAGGTTTGTACATTTCGAAACATTCAGAAACCCAAATTGCAGGAGTTGGCGATACCATAGAGTATGCAATTCAGGTAATGAATACCGGTAACAGTACTGCCTTAAATGTTTTGGTAAGCGATTTACTTCCACCCGAACTTACATTTGTTTCGGCTACCGATGGGGGAACCTTGGGCGCTAACAATGTGCTTTCGTGGTTAATTGGCAGTTTGGATCAAAATGAATCGAAAACCATGTGGTTAAAAGCTGTACTTAATAGCAATGCTGTTGAGGGCAACACTGTAGAAAACATTGCTGTTGCCAAAGGCGAAAACCGCGATTCGGTTATTGTAGATCAGCCTGTTGTTATCGATGTTGGAAATTCAAATTACATTATTGCGAATAACGATAATGCAACAAACTATTATTATTTTACAGGAACAGCTATTGCCAATGTGCTGGTTAACGATACGCTAAATGGTAACCCGGCAACGCTTTCCGATGTTGAAATATCGGTGCTTGTACCGTTCAACAATGAAAACATATTGCTCGATGTAAGTACAGGCGAAGTAATTATTACCGATGTTATACCGGTAGGCACTTATGAGCTCACCTATCGTATTTGCGAAATTTCGAAACCGAATAATTGCGATGATGCAGTTGTTACCATCGAAATAACCGACGATTGTGAGATGATCATTCCCGACGGATTCTCTCCAAACAACGATGGTATTGGCGATTATTTCAGAATAACATGTATTGATCGTTACCCCGATGCAAAAATTGAAATTTTTAACCGCTGGGGCAATATGGTTTACAGTAAAAATCAATACGGCAACATCGATGTTTGGGGCGATAGCGAAGCCTGGTGGGATGGTAGGTCGCAGCACAAGTGGAACTTATCGAACGATTTGTTGCCCGTAGGAACTTATTTTTATGTGCTAAGGCTTAACGAAGGTGCTAAGCCAATTACAGGGTCAATATTTTTAAACCGTTAGAAGCAAGTAGCAAATTGAAAGTGAATAAAACTCGATGAATATGTCTGAAAAAAATATAAAATCAAACAAGGCCCTAAAAAAAGTGCTGGTGCTAACATTTATGCTGTGCTTTGCGGCTTTGCCTCGTGTGGCTTTTAGTCAGCAAGATCCTATGTACACACAGTACATGTTCAATACCCAAACCATTAACCCTGCATATGCAGGCAGTTGGGGCAGTTTTGGCTTTTTAGTGTTGAGCCGTATGCAATGGGTAGGCATCGATAATGCTCCTATAACAAACACTTTTTCGTTTCAGGCTCCAACCAAAAACTATAAGTTTGGGTATGGTATTAACCTGATACAAGATCGTGTAGGACGCGAAAACCGCCTCGGTCTTTTTGGCGACTATTCTTATGCAATCGATTTTGATAACAACAGGTTTCTTCGCTTTGGTTTGAAAGCCGGCTTTACCAATTATTCAAATAACCTAAATGCTTATACTTTGTACCCCGACGATAATAACGATCCATTATACATGGGCTACAAACACAGCCTGTTTATGCCAAACTTTGGAGTAGGGTTACATTACGACAGCGAGCGGTTTTATATTGGTGTTTCGTCGCCTAAATTGCTCAATAACAGAATCGAAAACAGCGATGTGAATTATTCGGGTTATGCCGAGTTCAGGCATTTCTTCCTTTCGTCGGGTTTAGTTTTTAATGTGAACGAAACCATTAAGTTTAAGCCTACAGTTTTAGCAAAGCTTACTGCAGGTGCTCCGGTTCAATTCGACTTCTCGGCCAATTTTTTATTTAATGAAAAAATGTGGCTTGGAGCAATGTACCGAACCGGCGATGCTGTTGGTGCAATTGCTCAATGGGTTTTCGATAACGGTTTGAGAGTTGGTTATGCTTACGATTTCTCAATATCGCAATTGCGCGGTATGCACTTCAATACGCACGAAATTATGCTTTCGTACGAGTTGCAAATTGTAAAACAGGCCATTGTGTCGCCTCGTTATTTTTAAAATTATTTATTCCATATTAAATCTAAAGTTATGAACCATAGTCGTTTTATCGTTTTGTTGGCCATTGTATTTACTTGGTTGAACATGGTTAAGGCTCAAAATACCGCTCATTCATTTTTCGATGCTGTTGATATTGAAATTATATACGAAAAGATTAATACCGATGCCAGTGAAATTGGACCTGCTTTTGTCGAAAACCAACTTTGGTATTCAGCTTTTTCCGATAAAGACATCAGGCGTTCAAAGTCGGGTCAAACCGAAAAGGTTTTTTACAAACAGTTTTATTCCGAAATCGATAAAAACGGATATATAATTAATAATGAACGCATACAGCTAAGCGATTTTGAAACATCTTTTCACGAGGGGCCTGCTTTCTATGCGCCCAAAACAGGCGAGCTTTTTTTAACACTTAGTAATTTCATCGATGTTGAACTTGAGGTGGATGGCCTTATTGTAAAACGTAAAAGGATGCGTTTGCGGCTGGTGGTTGCGCAGTTAATTGAAAATACATGGACAATTAAGGAAGAAATGCCCTTTAACGACCCGGTTTATTCTGTAGGTCACCCTTCGGCAACAACTACAGCCGACACTATTTTTTTTACTTCCGATATACCAGAGAACAATTCGGGAGAAACTGATATCTATATGGCCATTCGTAGTAACGGAAAGTGGGGGTTGCCGATCAATTTAGGTGCAAATATAAATAGCCCTTCAAAAGAAATGTTCCCTTTTTATCACAAAAGTGGCATGCTCATTTTTGCATCAAACAGAAAAGGCGGAAAGGGAGGGCTCGATTTGTATTACAGCGTTCTTGGCGATAATGGTTTCTCAGCTGCCCAACCAATTGAACAACTAAATTCAACTGCCGACGATTTTGGACTCATAATTCACGACAATTCAAAGCTTGGGTATTTTGTCTCCAACAGGTCGGGTTTCGATGCCGACGATAACATTTTCAGAGTTGTTTTTAACGAAAAGTTGATTGCTATTAAGGGCTCAGTGACCGATAAACTGACCAATGATCCGATTGGTGGCGCAAACGTAGTGCTAAAAGATTGCAGCAACAACGTGGTTGCGCAAAGTAATAGCACCGGGGAGGGTACTTTTGTTTTCGAAAATTTATTGCCCCGATGTTACAAAGTTGAAGCCTCAAAACAATATTACACCAACGACGAAGAAAATGTTCCTGAAACCTATTATACAACATTACAACTTGCACCGGCTAAGGAACTCGAAGTAGTTGTTGTCGATTTCGATAGTCGTTTGCCTATAGGTGGAGCAGTAATATCAACAAAACCGAACCATTTGGTAACCCTTAATAACGATGCAATTTTTTATACAAGAATTGAAAACCAGCCCGCACTAAACCTTGAAACCCGAGCCGAGGGCTACCTGAACCAAACCAAGCAAATAAGCACCGGCTTTGAAGGCTTAAAGCGCGATACAATTTTTATGATGAAAAGAGAACTTAACCGCACTTTTGTTCTCGAAAACATTTATTACGATCTTGATAAATGGGACATTTTGCCCGAGTCGGAAATTGAATTGGACAAATTGGTAGCAATTTTAAAAGAAAATCCGACCGTTGTTGTTGAGTTGGGCTCACACACCGACAGCCGAGGATCCGATAATTATAACCTGGTATTAAGCCAGCGCAGGTCAAATTCGGCTGTTGCTTATATCGTTAGTAAAGGCATTCCAAAATCGAATATTGTTGCCAAAGGATATGGCGAAACCATGTTAATTAATCATTGTAAAAATGGCGTATGGTGTTCCGATAACGATCATCGGATCAACCGTCGAACCGAATTTAAAATTTTAAGCTGGGATTAGTTTTTCTTTAAAAACTGCCTAAGGTATGCTCATTTTTCATAAATTGTAGTACGATTTATTTTTCCATATCGTACTATTTTATGCATTAAATAGTTTAGTTTATTATTAATCTTTTAAACTGTTTATTGCCAAGAGGAACATAAGATTTAATTCAGGTTATTGCAACAGTTTTTTAGAGTTTGTTGCGCAAGAACTAACATTAATGAGCAAACCAACGGTAAAGATGAAACAATCTTTTCGGCAATTTTTTGTTAACAGCTCGGCAGTTATGCTGCTTATCGATCCCGATAACCAACGGATTATTGATGCTAATCCTGCTGCCGAGAAGTATTATGGTTGGAGCCATGATCAGATCACTGCCATGAGCATTGATCAAATTAATACGCTATCGGTCAACGAAATTCAGCTTGAAATTGAAAAAGCCCGCAAACAGCAACGCACTTATTTCAAATTCAAGCACCGACGGGCTAACGGCGCTGTTTCTCCTGTTGAAGTCTTCAGTAGTGAAGTTGAGCTCAACGGCAAAGAATACCTACATTCAATCGTTCACGATATTTCGGAACAAAATGAAGCCGACAAAGCCCTAAAAAAAAGCGAAGAAAAATACCGCTATCTTTTCGACAACAACCCCCTGCCCATGTGGATTTACGACCTTAGCACCTTGCGTTTTCTCGAGGTGAACAATGCTGCAATCAGTTATTACGGGTACAGTAAAGTAGAATTTCTGTCCATGACACTTAAAGATATCCGCCCGGACGAAGACCTGCCTTTGTTACTCAACGATGTGAAAAAAACTATTAACAACTACAATCAGGCTGGTGTTTGGCGACACATCAAAAAAAATGGTGAAATAATCAATGTCGAAATTGTCTCACACAAAATTGATTACGAAGGTCATACCGCTCGCTTGGTATTGGTTAACGATGTAAGCCAACGCCAAAAAGCCGAAAACAGCCTCAAGCACAGTCACCATCTTATGCGCTACATCATTGAGCACGACCGTAGTGCCATTGCCGTTCACGACCGCGACCTTAACTATGTTTATGTAAGCCAAAGCTATCTTAAACAATACAATGTTCATGATACTGATATTATTGGCAAGCACCATTACGATGTATTCCCCGATTTGCCCCAAAAATGGCGCGATGTGCACCAAAAAGCCTTAAAAGGTGAAGTATCAAGTGCCGACAGAGATATTTACAAAAAAGAAGACGGAACACTGGTTTATACCCGCTGGGAATGCCGCCCTTGGTACGAGGCTGATGGCTCAATTGGTGGAATAATTATTTACACCGAAGTAATAAACGACCGCATAGAAAAGGAACTCGAAATTAAGAAGCTGAACGAACGGCTCGAAATATTGGTAAAATCGGTGCAGGATTTAACAGCCGCTAAAAACATTCAAAACGTGCAGGAAATTGTGGTCCATTCGGCACGTAAGCTTTTAGGATCCGATGGAGCTTCTGTGGTTTTTAAAGAGAACAATCAGTGTTTTTACGCTGCCGAAGATGCAGTTGCTCCTTTGTGGGAAGGACAGCGCTTCCCAATTGAAAGTTGCGTGAGTGGCTGGGCAATGCTGAACAAAAAGTCTTTGGTTATTGATGATATCTTTGATGATCCTCGTGTGCCTGTTGAGAACTATAGGCACACATTTGTAAAGAGCCTCACCATGGTGCCCATCAACCTGAACGAACCTCTTGGGGCAATTGGCAACTATTGGAAAACAAACTACAAACCTTCTGATATAGAAGTTGCCCTTT